>RGAU01000138.1 GCA_009919975.1 Gammaproteobacteria bacterium | reverse complement strand
ATATTCCCGGGGGACCACGCCGCCGGTGATTGCATCAACGAACTCGAAGGACTGCTCGGCGTCGGAGGCCAGGGGCTCAAGGCGAAGCCAAACGTGACCGTACTGGCCCTTGCCCCCGGACTGGCGGACGAATTTACCTTCAACCTCAACGGTTTTTCGGATGGTCTCGCGGTAGGCCACCTGAGGCTTACCAACCTTGGCTTCAACCTTAAATTCCCTGCGCAGGCGGTCAACGATGATGTCGAGGTGAAGCTCGCCCATGCCCGAGATAATGGTTTGCCCCGACTCCTGATCGGTCTTCACCTGAAAGGAGGGGTCTTCCTGAGCCAGCTTGCCTAGCGCCACGCCCATCTTTTCCTGATCGGGGACGGACCGGGGCTCGATGGCCACAGCAATCACCGGCTCCGGGAATTCCATACGCTCCAGGGTAATGCGGGCATTCTGATCACAGAGCGTATCCCCCGTGCTGGCCTCCTTGAGGCCCACGGCGGCCGCGATGTCTCCGGCCCGCACCTCATCAATTTCATCGCGCTTATTCGCATGCATTTGCACCATGCGACCGATGCGCTCGCGCTTTCCCTTGACCGGGTTCCACACCGCGTCACCCGTTTTCAGCACGCCGGAGTACACCCGAAAGAAGGTCAAGGTACCCACGAAGGGGTCGGTGGCAATCTTAAAGGCAAGGGCAGCAAAGGGCGCTTCATCATCGGCGGTGCGCGTCGCCAGGGATTCCCCGTCTTCGAGCACCCCTTCAATGGCTTTCACTTCCGGGGGCGCCGGCAGGTATTCCACAACGGCGTCGAGCACCGCCTGCACCCCTTTGTTCTTAAACGCTGACCCACAAAGGGCGAGCACGATCTCGTTACGCAGCACCCGCTCCCGAAGCCCCGCCTTGAGCTCCGCTTCGCTGAGCAACCCCTCCTCAAGGTAGCGCTCCATTAGCTCGTCATTGGCTTCCGCAGCGGCCTCCATCAGGAGCTCCCGACCTACCGCGCAGGCATCGGCCAAGGCCTCAGGGATAGGACCCGCGGTAAAGGTGGTGCCCTGATCGGCTTCACTCCAATAGATGGCTCGCTCGCCAATGAGATCGACCACGCCTTGGAAGTTTTCCTCAGCGCCAATGGGGTGCTGCAAGGCAACCGGGACAGCGCCAAGGCGGTTCTCGATTTGCTCCAGGACCCGCTCAAAGCTGGCTCCTGCCCGGTCCATCTTGTTCACGAAACAGATGCGCGGGACTTCGTACTTGTTCGCCTGGCGCCACACCGTTTCTGACTGGGGCTCTACCCCGGACGTGGCACAGAACACCACTACCGCGCCGTCGAGAACGCGCAGGGAACGCTCCACCTCGATGGTGAAGTCCACGTGTCCGGGGGTATCGATGATATTGATGCGATGCTCATCGAACTGCTGATTCATGCCGGACCAAAAGCAGGTCGTGGCCGCAGAGGTGATCGTGATACCTCGCTCCTGCTCCTGCTCCATCCAGTCCATGACCGCAGCGCCTTCGTGCACCTCTCCAATTTTGTGAGAGATGCCCGTGTAGAAAAGCACGCGCTCCGTGGTCGTGGTTTTGCCCGCATCGACGTGCGCCACAATACCGATATTGCGATAGCGTTCGATGGGTGTTTTTCGCGCCACGGGGGTCCGCCTTATACGACAACGCCCGGATGAACCGGGCGCTTAGACCGTTGGGAGGGGTCTTCTTAGAACCGGTAGTGGGAGAAGGCCTTGTTGGCTTCCGCCATACGGTGCGTGTCTTCCCGCTTCTTCACGGCGCTGCCCCGGCCTTCGGAGGCTTCGAGCATCTCCCCAGCCAGGCGATGCACCATGGATTTCTCGCCCCGCTTCCGCGCGGCTTCCACCAGCCAGCGCATGGCAAGGGCTTGGCGACGGGCCGGGCGCACTTCCACGGGCACCTGGTAGGTGGCCCCACCGACCCGGCGGGACTTCACCTCAACCATCGGCGCGATGGCCTCCAGGGCCTTTTCGAACACATCCACGGGCTCCCGGCCGCCGCGCTCTTGGACGCGATCCAGGGCACCGTAGACAATACGCTCAGCGACGGACTTCTTACCGTCCCGCATGAGGTGGTTCATGAACTTAGCGAGGGTTTTGTTCCCGAACTTCGGATCCGGGAGAACTTCACGCTTGGCAACAACGCGACGACGCGGCATGGTGCTTTCCTTATGTCTTCAGGTGATTCCGGGACCGAGCGCCCGGACCTTACTGCCCCTTTCGGGGCCAAAAATGGCGAGGCCTTACTTAGGACGCTTCGCACCGTACTTCGACCGGCCCTGGCGACGATCCGCCACGCCGGAGGTATCCAGGGTGCCCCGCACGGTGTGATAGCGCACACCGGGAAGATCCTTCACCCGGCCGCCGCGAATCAGCACCACGGAGTGTTCCTGGAGGTTGTGCCCTTCTCCACCGATGTAGGAGGACACTTCGTAGCCGTTGGTTAGACGAACACGGCACACCTTCCGAAGTGCGGAGTTCGGCTTCTTCGGCGTGGTGGTATAAACGCGCGTGCACACGCCACGACGCTGCGGGCACCCCTGAAGGGCCGGAACGTCGCTCTTTGCAGCCTTGCGCTTGCGGGGCTTCCGCACCAGCTGGGCGATAGTCGCCATAAATCCTGCTCCATAACTCAATCGTCGCGGCCAAGTCCGCGACCCGCTAGCCCCAAGGGCCAGCTAGAAGGGCGGCGAAGTTTACGGCCGCCGCCACAACCGGTCAACTCACTCCGCGCGCTTATTGTTCGCGGAGCATCTCCGTCAGCGCGGCTTCGACGTCCTCAGCGGAGGCCCCCGTTTCCCGCGCCTGGCGTGCCGCCAGCATGTCGTCACGCTTACGCTTACGCTCGCTGTGGTAAGCAAGGCCCGTTCCCGCAGGAATGAGACGCCCCACCACCACGTTTTCCTTCAGGCCCCGGAGGTGATCTCGCTTCCCGGTGACCGCCGCTTCCGTCAGCACCCGGGTGGTCTCCTGGAAGGAGGCCGCGGAGATGAAGGATTCGGTCGCGAGGGAGGCCTTGGTGATCCCGAGGAGCATGCGCTCCACTTCCACCGGCGCCTTATCCTCGGCCCGCAGCTTCTCGTTCGCCTCGAGCACCTGCACGTACTCCACCTGCTCACCACGGATGTAGGTGGAGTCCCCTTCGTGGACGATTTCCGCCTTCCGCAGCATCTGGCGCACGATAACTTCGATGTGCTTATCGTTGATCTTCACACCCTGGAGGCGATAAACCTCCTGGATCTCGTTCACGATGTAGTTCGCCAGCGCATCCACGCCCTTCAAGCGGAGGATGTCGTGGGGCGAGGCCGGACCGTCAGAGACGACTTCGCCCCGCTCCACCGTCTCCCCTTCGAAGACGCCAATGTTCCGCCACTTCGGAATGAGCGTTTCCACGGGTTCGCCCCCTTCCGGGGTAATGACCAGGCGACGCTTGCCCTTGGTTTCCTTGCCGAAGGACACGACCCCCGTCGCTTCCGCAAGGATGGCCGGTTCCTTGGGCTTCCGGGCCTCGAAGAGGTCCGCCACCCGCGGCAGACCGCCGGTGATGTCCCGGGTCTTCGACCCTTCCTGGGGCACCCGAGCAATGACGTCACCGACGCCAATCTGCTGCCCGTCTTCGATGGAAAGGATGGCGCTCGCGGGCAGAGCCTGCAGCACCACCAGCTCGCCCTTGTCATCGACCAAGCGGATGGCAGGACGGAGATCCTTACCCGCGGCCGGACGATCCTTCGGATCGATGATTTCGATGTTGGTCAAACCGGTGAGCTCGTCGGTCTTCCGGTTGATGGACACCCCTTCCTCGAGATCCTCGAAGACCACCTTTCCGGCGTGCTCCGTAATAATCGGGTGGGTGTGCGGATCCCAGCTGGCAATGACCTGACCGGCTTCAATCTCATCCCCATCGCGAGCCGTAATCACTGCACCGTAGGGAAGCTTGTACTTCTCCCGCTCCCGACCCTGTGCATCGACCACGCCCACTTCCCCGGAACGGGAAACGGCAACGAGTTCCCCGGAGCTGCGCTCCACGGTCTTGAGGTTATGCAAGCGCGCGCGACCACCGTGCTTAACCTGCACGTTGTCCACGGCCGTAGCTCGAGAGGCCGCCCCACCGATGTGGAAGGTCCGCATGGTGAGCTGGGTCCCGGGCTCGCCGATGGACTGGGCCGCAATAACGCCGGCAGGAAGAGCAGACGCCGTAGCGAGTTTCGCAGGTGATGGGCGAGCGCACGAGAATCTCATCGATACCCAGCTGCTCGAGCTGATCCACCATCCCTTCCTCAAGCATGGTGCCCGCTGCCACCACCACGGTCTCGCCGTCCACACCCAGGATGTCCCGGGACACCACCCGACCGAGCACTCGCGCAGCCAAGGGCTCCACGACGTCCCCGCCTTCGATGAGCGGCGTCATGAGCAGACCGGAGGTGGAGCCGCAATCGTGCTCGGTCACCACGAGGTCCTGGGCCACGTCGACCAGACGACGGGTTAGGTAACCGGAGTTTGCCGTCTTCAACGCCGTATCCGCGAGGCCCTTCCGAGCCCCGTGGGTGGAGATGAAGTACTGGTTCACGGACAGACCTTCCCGGAAGTTTGCCGTGATGGCGGTCTCGATGATGGAACCATCGGGACGGGCCATCAGGCCCCGCATCCCAGCCAGCTGACGGATCTGCGCGGGGGAGCCCCGAGCGCCGGAGTCAGCGTACATATAAACGGAGTTGAAGGAGTCCTGCTCGACCTCTTCCCCATCACGGTTCCGCACAGGCTCCTTGGAGAGGCCATCCATCATGGCCTTAGCGATTTCATCGTTCGCCCGGGACCAGATATCGATGACCTTGTTGTACTTCTCGCCCTGGGTCACAAGACCCGACGCGTATTGCCCTTCGATCTCCTTGACCTCGGCTTCCGCAGCGTCGACCACGGTGACCTTAGCAGCGGGAATCTCAAAGTCGTTAACGCCGATGGAGCAGCCCGAGCGGGTGGAGTACTCAAACCCGGTGTACATGAGCTGGTCGGCGAAGATCACCGTTTCCTTAAGTCCGACGTGGCGATAGCAGGCATTCAGAAGCGCCGAAATGGCTTTCTTCGTCATGGGCTTGTTCACCATGTCGAAGGGCAACTGCTTGGGCACGATTTCACTGAACAGGGCGCGGCCGACGGTGGTATCGGTCAGCACGAGGCGCTCTTCCTGAGTCCCCTCTTCCGTTTCCACCAGCTGCGCCACGCGCACCTTCACCCGCGCATGGAGGGACACCTGACCGGAGCGGAAGGCCCGGCTCACTTCCCGCACGTCGGCGAAAGCCATGCCTTCCCCGGGGACGTTAATGGCTTCCCGGGTCATGTAGTAGAGCCCGAGCACCACGTCCTGGGACGGCACGATGATCGGCTCGCCGCTCGCCGGGGACAGGATGTTGTTCGTGGACATCATCAGCGCCCGCGCCTCGAGCTGGGCTTCGAGGGTCAGGGGCACGTGCACAGCCATCTGGTCGCCGTCGAAGTCCGCGTTGTATGCCGCGCAAACGAGGGGGTGAAGCTGAATGGCCTTCCCTTCAATCAGCACGGGTTCGAAGGCCTGAATGCCGAGACGGTGCAGCGTTGGCGCCCGGTTCAGAAGCACCGGGTGTTCGCGGATGACGTCGGCGAGGATATCCCACACCTCCGGGGTCTCCCGCTCAACCATCTTCTTCGCTGCTTTGATGGTGGTCGCCAGGCCGCGGGCCTCGAGCTTGCCGAAGATAAAGGGCTTGAAGAGCTCAAGGGCCATTTTCTTCGGCAGACCGCACTGGTGCAGCTTGAGGGTCGGCCCCACCACGATCACGGATCGGCCAGAGTAATCAACGCGCTTCCCGAGCAGGTTCTGACGGAAACGACCTTGCTTACCCTTGATCATGTCCGCGAGGGACTTCAGGGGCCGCTTGTTAGAACCGGTAATGGCACGACCGCGACGACCGTTATCCAGCAGCGCATCCACCGCTTCCTGCAGCATGCGCTTTTCGTTGCGTACGATGATGTCCGGCGCGCTGAGGTCCAGCAGGCGCTTCAGACGGTTATTCCGGTTGATCACCCGCCGATATAGATCGTTCAAATCCGAGGTCGCGAAGCGGCCACCGTCCAGCGGCACGAGGGGCCGCAGGTCCGGGGGCAGCACAGGCAACACATTCATCACCATCCACTCGGGCTTGTTCCCCGAACCCTGGAAGGCTTCCATGAGCTTCAAGCGCTTGGACAGCTTCTTGATTTTGGTTTCGGAGTTCGTCTGCGGGATCTCTTCCCGAAGAACATTGATCTCCTCGTTCAGGTCCAGCTGGGTCAGCAGGTCAAAGATCGCCTCCGCGCCCATCTTCGCCACGAAATCGTCGCCGTATTGCTCGAGCGCGTCGTAGTACTGCTCATCGCTGAGCAGCTGGCCAATTTCCAGATCCGTAGTGCCATCATCGATCACCACGAAGGACTCGAAGTAGAGCACGCGCTCGATATCTCGCAAGGTCATATCGAGAAGCAGGCCAATCCGAGACGGCAAGGACTTCAAGAACCAAATATGGGCGACGGGGCTGGCCAACTCAATATGGCCCATGCGCTCCCGGCGCACCTTGGTCAAGGTCACTTCGACGCCGCACTTTTCGCAGATCACCCCGCGATGCTTAAGGCGCTTGTACTTCCCGCAGAGGCACTCGTAGTCCTTAATCGGCCCAAAGATGCGGGCGCAGAAG
>RGAU01000137.1 GCA_009919975.1 Gammaproteobacteria bacterium | reverse complement strand
TCGAAGGCCGGGTCCGAATCCCGGTTCAGCGTGAGCCGGAGGTAAGCGAGGGCATTGCGAATTTCCATGCGCTCGAAGAAGCGCAGACCCCCGTAAATTCGGTAGGGGATATCGCTGCGCAGTAGCGCTTCTTCTAAGTTCCGGGACTGGGCGTTTGAGCGGTACAGAATGGCGATCTCGTCCGCTCGCCGGCCACTGGAGAGCCATTCGCTAATGCGGTCTGCGATGAAGCGCGCCTCATCTAATTCGTTATAAGCCGCATAGAGGGCAAGGGGTTCGCCGGCTTCCCCGTCGGTCCAGAGGTCTTTTCCGAGGCGGTCACCGTTGTGCCCGATCAGCGCATTGGCGGCGGTCAGAATATTTCCCGTAGAGCGGTAGTTTTGCTCAAGCCGCACCAACTGCACGTCGCCCAGATCCTGCTGGAGGCGATGGATGTTCTCCACCCGGGCCCCGCGCCAGCCGTAGATGGACTGGTCATCGTCGCCCACGGCGGTGATATGAGCGCTGCTGCCGGCGAGAACCCGAAGCCAGGCATATTGGATGGCGTTGGTGTCCTGGAATTCGTCCACCAGGAGCTCGGAGAAGCGGCGCTGGTAGTGGGCCAGCAGGGCGGCGTCCTCGAGCCAGAGCTCATGGCTACGCAGGAGGAGCTCGGCGAAATCCACGAGCCCCCCCTGAAAGCACAGGGTTTCATAGGCCTCGTAGACCTTCAGGAGCGTTTCCGTGAAATGGTCACCCCCGGGCTCCACGTGTCGGGCGCGACGTCCTTCGTCCTTTTGCCCATTGATGAACCAGGCGACTTGCCGCGGGGGCCAGCGCTTTTCATCGAGATCGAGGCTGCGCAGGATCCGCTTGATCAGCCGCTGCTGATCATCCGCGTCCAGAATCTGAAAGTTCTCCGGGAGCCGCGCTTCCTGCCAGTGGGTCCGCAGAAGCCGATGGGCAAGGCCATGAAAGGTCCCGACCCACAGCTGCCGCGGCGGCACGGAGATCAGCTGCTCGAGCCGCGCCCGCATCTCGGCGGCAGCCTTATTAGTAAAGGTCACTGCCAGCAGGCTATGGGGCGAGAGGCCCTCTGCGTCCACCAGCCAAGCCATGCGATGGGTAAGCACCCGGGTCTTCCCCGAGCCGGCCCCGGCCAGGACGAGCATATGCCCCCGGGGAGCGGTGACCGCCGCCCGCTGCGCATCGTTCAGACCATCTAGGAGGTGCGTAACATCCAAAGGGGTGAAATCCCTGACCAGCTAGCCGCCGTACCAGCGCCACATGCCGATGAGGCCTGCAGCGGCATAGAAGAATTGCAGGAGCAGTATGCCCCGATGAGCCCCCCGGTGGGCCCACAGCCCAATGGCCAGGGAGGAAATAAAAAGGAGAACAAAGCCCAGGAACTCGAAGCCCGTATTGGACGCGACCAGCAAGGAATAGGCGATGGCCGTGACGACCCCCAGCCACTCCAGCAGCAGCTGGCTGCGGGCTCCGGGGGCGGGAAGTTCGGTCATCGTTCGCTTCCTTTGCGCGTTGCCCGCCAAACCCAGAGGGCCCGGCCCGCCATGCCCAGCATGACAGAAAGGATCATGCCCACCACCAGCTGGAGTCCGTAACCTTGTAGGAATTCCATGAGCATGAGGGATTATTCCACGGTAACGGACTTGGCGAGATTTCGAGGCTGGTCCACATCCGTGCCCCGAAGCACGGCCACATAATAGGCCAGGAGCTGCAGCGGGAGGGTATGAATGATGGGCGCGAGGATGGCCGCGCAGCGCGGCACGGGGACCACCTCCACCCCGGGCTCGGGCTCAAAGGGCGTGTCCTCGTCCGCAAAGACATAAAGCTGTCCGCCCCGGGCCCGGACTTCCTGGAGGTTGGACTCGAGTTTTTCGAGAAGCTCATCGTTGGGCGCCACGGCCACCACGGGCATGTGCTCATCCACCAGGGCCAGGGGGCCATGCTTGAGCTCCCCGGCAGGGTACCCTTCCGCGTGGATATAGCTGATTTCCTTAAGCTTTAAAGCGCCTTCGAGGGCAATGGGGTACATCTCGCCCCGACCCAGAAACAGCGCATTGCTGTGGGGCACAAACGCCTGCGCCAGGGCCCGCACGGGCTGCTCGAGCACTTCGAGGGTGTGCTTAATTTGCGCCGGGAGGCCGTGAAGGGCTTCGACGATGGCTCGCTCCTCAGCAACGGGGAGGCCGTTACGGCGCCCAAGACAAAGGGCCAGCAGGAGCAAGTCAATCAGCATTGCCGTAAAGGCTTTGGTGGACGCCACGCCCACTTCCGTGCCCGCTTCCAGCATGAGGGCGAGGTCCGCCTCGCGCACCATGGTGCTCGTCGGCACATTACAGAGGGTAAGCAGGGCCAAATAGCCCCGTTCCTTCGCCAAGCGCAGCGCAGCCAGCGTATCCGCCGTTTCCCCGGACTGGGAGAGGGTCACAAACAGCGTCTTCGGCGCCACGGCCACCGTGCGATAGCGAAACTCGCTGGCGATTTCCACAGAGCAGGGCAGGCCGGCCAGGGCCTCAATCCAATAGCGCGCCACGGAAGCCGCGTAGTAACTGGTCCCACAGGCGACGAGGGTCACGGCCTGGGCCTCATCGAAGATCGCCTTCGCCCCCACCCCAAAGGCGCCTTCCAGGACCTGATCCTTAGAAATCCGGCCCTCCAGCGTCGCCGTGGCGACCTTCGGCTGCTGGTGGATTTCCTTCAGCATGTGGTGAGCGTAGCCGCGCTTGTCCGTGTCTTCCTCGGCCATCTCGATGCGCACCGTCGCTCGCACCTGGGTTTCATCGTCGACGCTGAAGACCTCAAAGCCCTCCCGGCGCACCACCACCAGGTCCCCTTCTTCCATGAAGACGAAGCGGTCCGTGACCGGGCGCAGCGCCAGGGGGTCGGAGGCGAGGTACATCTCGCCGATGCCCACCCCCACCACTAGGGGGCTGCCCTGGCGCGCAGCGATAAGCTCGTCCGGGTGATCCTGATGCAACACCACAAGCCCATAGGCCCCTTCCAGCCGTTGCACCGCCTGGCGCACGGCTTCCCGAAGATCACCGCAGGCGGCATAGGTGTGGTGAATCAGGTGGACGACCGTTTCCGTGTCCGTTTCCGATTCAAAGACGTAGCCCAGGCCCTGAAGCTCCCGGCGCAGGCTCTCGTGGTTTTCGATAATCCCGTTGTGAACAAGGGCAAGGCCGTCCCCGGACATATGCGGGTGGGCGTTCTTTTCGCTGGGGACGCCATGGGTCGCCCAGCGGGTGTGGGCAATACCGATGCGCCCGGCCGTGGGCGCCTCCGTGAGCGCCTCCCGAAGCGCGGCCACCTTGCCAAGGCGGCGCGTGCGATGGACCGATCCGTTTTCGAGGGTGGCGACCCCTGCCGAGTCGTAGCCGCGATACTCAAGGCGCTCGAGGCCCGTAAGCAGTATTTCCTGGACTTCCCGGGCGCCGACGACGCCAACGATGCCGCACATAGCCTAGTCCTCATCCTTGATCTGCTGGGCACGGGCCTTGGGCGACTGCCAACCCGCAATGCTGCGTTGCCGACCCCGGCCCACAGCGAGGGTTTCGGCGTCAACGTCCTTGGTGATGGTGGAGCCGGCCCCGAGGAAAGCGCCATCGCCGACCGTGAGGGGGGCAACGAGGGTGCTATTTGAGCCCACGAAAACGTCATTGCCGAGCACCGTAGGGTGCTTGCCAATACCATCGTAGTTGCAGGTAATGGTCCCCGCGCCCACGTTCACCCGCTCGCCCAGGGTAGCGTCCCCGAGATAGGCCAGATGGTTGGCCTTGCTGTAATCCCCCAGGGTCGCCTTTTTCGTTTCCACGAAGTTGCCGATGCGCGTTCCGCGTCCGAGCACGGTCCCTTCGCGCAGACGAGCAAAGGGGCCAAGCTGCGCCTCGGGGCCGACGACGGCGCCCTCGATATGGGTGAGCGGCGCGACCTGGGCACCGTCCTGAAGCTCGGCGTTCTTAATAACGCAGTGAGCGCCCACTTTCACGTTTTCACCAAGGATAACAATCCCTTCGAAGACACAGCCCGCATCAATGATGCAATCCTGACCGGCCTTCAGGGTGCCACGAATCATGACCGTCTCCGGGGCCCGAAGCGTGACCCCCGCGGCCATGAGCGCCGCCCGGCGCCGGTGTTGAAGGGTGGCCTCAAGATCCGCGAGCTGGGCGCGCGTATTGGCGCCGCGGAGGCTCTCCGCATCGGCCTCATGCTGGGCGAGGCAGGCTACGCCATCGGCCCGGGCGAGGGCGATCAGATCGGTGAGGTAGAACTCCCCCTGGGCATTATCCGCCGTAAGGGCGTTCAGCCACCGGGGGAGCGGGCCCGCAGGGAAGCAGTAAACTCCGGCGTTGATTTCCCGGAGGGCGCGTTCGGCTTCGGTGGCATCCTTTTCTTCGATGATGCCCACGACGGCCCCCGCGTCATCCCGCAGCATGCGGCCAAAGCCCGTGGGGTCCGCGAGGGTCGTGGTCATCACGCCCACCGCGTCGACAGGTACGGCGGCAAGAAAGGCCTCAAGGGCCGGGGCTTCCAGCAGAGGCACATCGCCAGAAAGCACCAGTACCCGCTCCGTCCCCTCAGGCAAGGGCAGGGCAGCCCGCACCGCATCCCCCGTACCGCGCTGGTTGTGCTGGCACGCTAAGGACGCCCCAGCAGCCTCGGCCAAGGCCACTACGCTCGGCATATCGGGACCATGGATCACTCGCACGGCATCGGCCACAGCCCCCGCCGCCGCCAGCACGTGGGCCAGCAGGGGGGCCCCGCCCAAATCCAACATCACCTTGGGCTGGGCTGAGCGCATCCGCGTTCCCTTACCGGCAGCCAAAATCAAGGCGAGGATGTGGGGGCATGGGGCGGCCATGGGAAAAGCTCCAAATTGGTTAGCGCTGCCCACTTTACCGGGGCCAGCAACAAAAAAGGCAGCTTCCGCTGCCTTTTTTCAAGGCCTCGCGGGTAGCAAGGCCTGCGATCATCCGAGGGCTTAGGCGCCCCGGCGCTTGTGCATCCGCAGCACCCGGAGCTGCGCCGCCGCTTCCGCGAGCTGGGCCGCCGCCACGGAGAAATCAAAGTCTCCGGACCGATCGGCCATGGCACGCTCCGCGTCTTCCATGGCCTTCTGCGCCGCCGCTTCGTCGATGTCCGCGGCCCGCGCCGCCGTGTCGGCGAGCACCGTCACCACGCCCGGCTGCACCTCTAGGAAGCCACCGGAGGCATAGATCGTCTCTTCCTCGCCGCCGGCGAGAATGAGGCGCACCGGACCGGGCTTAAGCTTGGTTAGCAGGGGCGCGTGGCCAGGCATGATGCCCAGTTCCCCGAGCACGCCGGTGGCCGCCACCATCTCTACGCGCCCGGAGAAGAGCTCCGCTTCGGCACTCACCACATCACAGTGGATCGTCATTGCCATGGGACGTCTCCCTTAACCCTTAAGCTTCGCCGCCTTCTCGCGCGCGTCTTCGATGGTGCCGACCATATAGAAGGCCTGCTCGGGCAGATCATCTGCCTCACCGTCGAGGATCGCCTTGAAGCTCCGCACCGTATCCTTGAGGGTGACGTACTGACCCGGGTTGCCGGTGAAGACTTCCGCCACGAAGAAGGACTGGGAGAAGAACTGCTGGATTTTCCGAGCCCGGAAAACCGTTTGCTTGTCTTCTTCGGAGAGCTCGTCCATCCCGAGGATGGCAATAATATCCTTGAGCTCCTTGTACTTCTGAAGCACCTGCTGGCACCCCCGGGCGACTTCGTAGTGCTCCTGGCCCACCACCTGCGGATCGAGCTGGCGGCTGGTGGAATCGAGCGGATCCACGGCGGGGTAGATACCCAAGTCCGTGATGGCCCGGGACAGGGTTACGGTCGCATCCAAGTGGGCGAAGGTCGTCGCCGGGGAGGGGTCCGTGAGGTCGTCCGCCGGTACGTACACCGCCTGGATCGAGGTAATGGACCCGGTCTTGGTGGTGGTGATCCGCTCCTGGAGCACGCCCATCTCTTCCGCAAGGGTGGGCTGGTAACCCACGGCGGAGGGCATCCGGCCGAGGAGGGCGGACACTTCCGTCCCCGCGAGGGTATAGCGGTAGATGTTGTCCACGAAGAGGAGCACGTCCCGGCCTTCATCCCGGAACTTCTCTGCGAGGGTCAGACCCGTGAGCGCCACGCGAAGGCGGTTGCCCGGGGGCTCGTTCATCTGACCGAAAACAAGGGAAATCTTGTCGAGAACGTTGGAATCCTGCATTTCGTGGTAGAAGTCGTTCCCTTCCCGGGTCCGCTCCCCCACGCCGGCGAATACGGACAGACCGGAGTGCTCGATAGCGATGTTCCGGATCAGCTCAAGCATGGTCACGGTCTTACCCACGCCGGCACCGCCGAAGAGGCCAACCTTACCGCCCTTCGCAAAGGGGCAAACCAGGTCGATCACCTTGATGCCCGTTTCGAGGATTTCCACGGCCCCGGACTGATCTTCATAGGTGGGAGCAGACCGGTGGATGGGCATGCTGTCCGCCGCGTTCACCGGACCCTTCTCGTCGATGGGCTCGCCGAGCACGTTCATGATTCGGCCGAGGGTCTCCTGACCCACGGGGATGGTGATCGGTGCGCCGGTGTTCTCGACGGCCAGGCCGCGGGAGAGACCTTCGGAAGCCCCCATGGCAATGGCTCGAACCACGCCATCCCCAAGCTGCTGCTGCACCTCGAGGGTGAGCTCGGCGTCGGTAACCCGCAGGGCGTCATACACCTTGGGCACTTCGTTGCGCTCGAACTCGACGTCGACGACGGCGCCAATGACCTG
>RGAU01000136.1 GCA_009919975.1 Gammaproteobacteria bacterium | reverse complement strand
CGCCGAATGGGCCCGATCGCTGGAGGACGGGCTGGAAGATTGGGTGGGGCGCCTTACCCCGGCGCAGCAGGAGGCCATCGCCGCGCTCAGCCAGGAGATTCGCCCGGATAACGCCGATTGGGTGGCCTATCGTCAAGCGTGGCAGCGCGCTTTCCTAGAGGCCCTCGAGCGTCGGGATAGCCCGTGGTTTGCGGCGGTGCTCCCCGTGCTCATGGTGCATCGCAGCGCCTTCTACACTCCGGCCTATGCAGCGCAGCGGGCGCAAAACGATCCAGCCTACAGCGCGTTCTTTCCAGCCTTCCTTGGGAGCCTAACGGCTTCTCAGCGCGATCGCCTCAGCGGAAAGCTCCGGGACCTTTCGGAAGACTTTGCCGCGCTGGCCGCGCAGGAAACCGTTTAGGCGGTGGGATAAAAAACCGCCCCGGGGGAGGGACCGGGCCCGGGAGCGGAAGGGGAACGGGAAGGGGTTGGGGCCCCTAGCAGGTGCAGCGACGATCGAGCACAAGCCAGGCAATCCCATAGCCCAGGATGGTCAGGGTCGTGGCCGTGAGGAGCCCAAAGATCGTCAGCAGCCGCAGCCAAATTGGCGAGATCCCCATGCGCTCAGCGATGCCCGCGCACACGCCGGCGACCCAGCCGTGGTAGGGATTGCGATAGAAGCCGCGATGTTCGCAGGAGGTGCGCTCGCGATGGGAATACGTCATGGTTTTGTTCCTTTTAGGCTCAGAGAGTTCTCTTGAGTCTTTACAAGGGGCGTGCCAGCTTTCCGAGCCTCCGGAATTAGTCGGGTAATTCAGTGGTTTAGGGGCATGGGAGGGGCATCGGGGTTGGCTAGTGGGCGATTTGGGGCCCGCTTCCAATCAAGCATGCGGCGTGGCTCGCCGAGAGTTGGCGAAATTGACCGAGGAGATGGGCGGAATGGAAGAAATCAGCTGGGCAGACTTTGAGAAGGTGCAGCTCCGGGCCGGCACCATCGTGCAGGCCGAGCCCTTCCCCGAGGCGCGCCGTCCGGCCATCAAGCTCTGGGTGGATTTCGGTCCGGAAATCGGCGTCCTCAAATCCAGCGCCCAGATCACCGATTGCTACACCCCCGAGGTCCTCGTCGGGCGCCAGGTGATGGGGGTGGTGAACTTCCCGCCGAAACAGATCGGCCCGATTCGTTCAGAGTGCCTGATCACCGGGTTCTACCGGGAAGATGGCGCGGTGGTGCTGGCCGTGCCCGATACGCCGGTGCAGAACGGTGCCCGCCTGGGCTAGCCCCGGCGCGCTTTTTGCTGCCTTTTCCCCTTTAGACCGATGGAGCACAGGGCCATGGATGCACAGCTAGGACGGCGGTCCCTTCTCAAGAGCCTCGGGGGCGCGGGGCTGCTCGCGAGCGGCGCCCTTTCGCCCCTAGCCCGCGCCATGATGGGCGCTCCAGCGCAGGCCCCTGGCCCCTGGGTACGGGGCTTTGGGGCGCTTCAGCCGTTCAGCGTGAGCCCGGATCGCATCATCGCGATGAATGTCTGCACCCGACCTTTCCGAGCGGAGGGCCCGCGCATCGCCCTCGAGACCCTCGCGGGAAAGCCCGTGGTGCACAACTATGGCCACGGCGGAAGCGGCTGGTCCCTGTCCTGGGGCAGCGCGGCGGAAGCGCTGGCTCTTGTGCCCCAGGCGCCGCCGGGCGCCTTGGCGGTGGTGGGTTGCGGGGCGATCGGCTTGACCACGGCGCTTCTGGCCCAGCGCCAGGGCTTTGCGGTGACTATCTACGCCAAGGAGCGCCCGCCTTACGTGCGTTCCTCCTATGCCACCGGCGTCTGGTCTCCCGATTCTCGCATCGCCACGGCGGAGCACGGCCCGGCCTTCGCGGCCCAGTGGCTGCGCATGGCCCGAGCTTCCCATCGCCGCTTCCAGACCCTTCTTGGCCTGCCTGGCCATCCCATCGAATACACCACCATGTTCGAGATGGCGGAGACCCCCTTCAGTGAGGTGGGCGCTCATGGCAGCCGCGATGAGCCGGCCTATCCCCACTATTCGCGGGATCTCGCTCCGGAGCTGTCCCCCGCGCCCCTCGCCCTGGCGGAGGGCCATCCCTTCCCCGCGCCTTACGTACGCGAACGACGGCTCATGCTGTTCAATATCAGCGCCTACTCCCGTTTGCTGCTAGAGGATTTCGAGCGTCGCGGCGGCCGGATCGTAACCGCTGAGCTCTCGGGGCCCGAGGACTTCGCGCGCATGGACGAGCCCACGGTGGTCAACTGCACGGGCTACGGCGCTCGGACTCTGCTGGGGGATGAAAGTCTAACGCCGGTGCGGGGCCAGACCGCCAAGCTCATGCCCGAGCCCGGGCTGAACTACGGTCTGCGTTCGCGGGAAGCGAAGGTGTCCGTCTATCCCCGGCGCGACGGCCTGCTGGTGCAAACGGCGGGGGAGAACGACTTCGGTGACGGCTCCGAGGCCCTCCGTCCGGAGGAGTCCTTCGGCGCGGTGGAGCGTTTGTCTTCCCTTGTGTCCGCGCTACACGGTTGAGCCCCTTGGGATCGTTTCAGCGCTACGATCAGCCGCGTCCCTACGGGGCGGTGGTTCGCACCGGTCCCTTCCCTTTGGTGCTTGAGGCGATCCCTTCGGCGCTTTTAGCGGTGCGTACCGCGCTTGCTCAGGGGGCTCATGGGCCTGCCGGTCCCGCGCTCGTTCGCTATGGCCTGATTGCCATGGAGGGCGTCATGACGATCGAGATTGGCTACCCCATCACGCCGGCTTCGGCTTCCGGCCTGGAGACTTCCTTGAGGCTCGGAACCCTCCCGCCCGGGCGCTACGCGGAAACGGTGGTGAATGGGCCCTACGAGGGGCTTCAGGCGGGGACCGCAGCGTTTCTCGCTTGGGGGGAGGAGGCCGGGGTGCGCTGGGCGAAGGAGGGCGCCTCCGGGGACTGTTGGACCGCCCGGACGGAGCACTATGAGGTCGGTCCGGAGAGCACGGCGGATCCTTCCCAATGGCGGACCCGCTTGTCCTTCTTGCTCGCGCCCTAGGAGGGAGCCGTCGGGGGAGGGGGTTTTGGCCGAATTTCAGTGTAGACACTTCGACGCCGAGAAAGTGGGGTGGGACGGGTTCTTTATGCCTTGGTTCTGGCCTTGGGTGGGGTTTTGAGGTTGGCCATGGGGCCTTTCGGGCAGTTTGTGGAGGTTTTCCTGATTGGAATGTGTCTACATTCCGCGAAGTTAGTGGGTGACGCAGAGGGCCCGCTTTTGGTGCGCCAGAAGCGCCTAGACGCGCATTTCTCCTTCCTAGGGCGCTGAAGTGTTTCGCTGCCCCAGCCTAAACCGAAGGCGCCGCCCTATCCTCTATTTTCTGCGCGTTTTGTATCAATTTCTCGCGTAGAAAGTGGAATCTGAACGCTGAGAATGCGGCGAAAAACCTTCTTGAGTGGGGTTTGGTAATCGGAATCAGTGCATAGAAGGCGCTGGGGTGGAGCTATTCCCTCATAGAATGTGTAGCCCTCAAATTTCGGCCAAAGGGGAAAGGCGAAGGGGCCGTGGTCCCCTAGGAGCCATGCAATTCGCGACCGTAAAACTCAAAAAATGGGGCAACAGCCTGGCCATCCGCATCCCCTCCCGGGTGCTGAAGGACATGGACCTTGCCCTGGATGATCACCTGGTGCTGTGGAGCTTAGACGGGGAGATGCACTTGGTGCGGATGGAGATGCCCACGCCCACCTTTGGGCCCGGGAGTAAGCCCCGACCGAAGCGCATCGGCCGGGGCTAGGGCAGCCGCGCTTAGACGCGCTCGATCACGATGGCCGGGGCCATGCCGCCGCCGGCGCACATGGTCACGAGGCCCGTGGCCTTGTCCTGGCGCTCGAGCTCATCCAGTACCGTGCCGATGAGCATGGAGCCCGTGGCGGCAATGGGATGGCCCAGGGCCATGGCGCCGCCGTTCACATTCACCTTCGCCGGGTCGAGGCCCAGGTCCCGGATGAACTTAAAGGCCACCACGGAGAAGGCCTCGTTCACCTCGAAAAGATCGATGTCGTTTAAGGCCATGCCGGCTTTCTTCAGCACTTTCTTCGCGGCGGGCACGGGCTCGTTCAGCATGAGCTGGGGGCTACCGGCAGCGTTAGCCATGGCGCGGATCTTGGCCCGGGGCGTCCAGCCCTGGGACTTCGCGTAGGCCGGGGAGGCGAGGAGGATGGCAGCGGAGCCGTCCACCACACCGGAGGAGTTGCCGGCGTGGTGCACGTGATTGATCTTCACATCTGGATAGGCGCGCTTCACGAGCTGGTCGAAGGTTTCCCCGGTTTCGTCAAAGGGGGCGTCCATGAACTTCTCGAACACCGCCGGTAGCTGGGACAGACCCTCGAGGGTCGTTTCCGGCCGGGGGAATTCCTCGTGGTCCAGGGCCAGGGAGCCGTCTTCGTTGTAGACGGGCACCACGGAGCGGGCGAAGCGATTCTCGGCGATGGCCGCCTTCGCGCGCTGCTGGCTTTCATAGGCGAGGCCGTCCACGTCTTCCCGGCTGATGCCTTCCAGGGTGGCGATGAGGTCGGCGCAGATGCCCTGGTGCCACTGGGGCTGGAGGTCCCGGAGGGTCATGTTGCCCGCGTCCATGAGGCCGCCCCCGGTGAGGGTCGCGGTATAGGACATCATCTGCTTGCCCTTCTGGGAGCTCGTGCCCCAGATCACGTCGTCCACCTCGGCGGTGTTCAAATCGTTACGCGCTTGCAGCGCCTTCAGCACCGTGGCGCCGAGGTGCTGGGGATGCAGATGGGAGAGGGCGCCTTTGCCCTGCTTGCCAATGCCCCGGGGCGTCCGCGCCGTGTCGATGATCCATGCTTCTTGAGCTGCCATGTCCCGTCCCCTCAATCATTTGAATTAAGCCTGTCTCGAGTCTACGACGGCCTCAAAAAAAACCCCAGCGCGGAGGCTGGGGTTTTCGAGGCGCAATCCCGAGGCTTACACCCGTTCGATGATGATCGCCGGGGCCATGCCGCCGGCGGCGCACATGGTAACGAGGCCCGTGGCCTTATCCTGGCGCTCGAGCTCATCGAGGATCGTGCCGATGAGCACGGAGCCCGTGGCAGCGATGGGATGGCCCAGGGCCATGGCGCCCCCGTTCACGTTCACCTGGGCCGGGTCGAGGCCGAGGTCCCGGATGAACTTGAAGGCCACCACGGAGAACGCTTCGTTGATCTCGAAGAGGTCGATGTCGCTGAGGTTCATGCCGGCCTTCTTCAGCACCTTCTTCGCGGCGGGCACAGGCTCGTTCAGCATGAGCTGGGGGCTGCCGGCGGCGTTGGCCATGGCGCGGATCTTCGCGCGCGGGGTCCAGCCCTGGGCCTTCGCGTATTCCGGGGAGGCCAGGAGGATGGCCGCGGAGCCATCGACGACACCGGAGGAGTTTCCGGCGTGGTGCACGTGGTTAATCTTCACGTCCGGGTAGGAGCGCTTCACGAGCTGGTCGAAGGTTTCCCCGGTCTCGTCCACGGGCATGCCCATGAAGTTTTCAAAGACCGCGGGCAGCTGGGACAGGCCCTCGAGGGTCGTCTGGGGCCGGGGGAACTCTTCATGATCCAGGGCCAGGGTGCCGTCTTCGTTGTAGACGGGCACCACGGACTTGGCGAAGCGGTTCTCTTCAATGGCCACCTTGGCGCGCTGCTGGCTCTGGTAGGCCAGGCCGTCCACGTCTTCCCGGCTGATGCCTTCGAGGGTGGCGATAAGGTCCGCGCAGATGCCCTGGTGCCACTGGGGGTGCAGGTCCCGGAGGGACATATTGCCCGCGTCGAGGAGCCCGCCGCCCTGGGTGGCCGTGTAGGACATCATCTCCGTGCCCCCGGCGACCACGCAGTCTTCCATGCCCGCCATGATGCTGGCGGCGGCGAGGTTGACGGAGGTGATGCCGGAGCCGCAGAAGCGGTCTAAGGTGACGCCGCTGGCGGCGGTGTTCCAACCGGCAAGGAGGAGGGACATGCGGCCGAGGCAGGCGCCCTGCTTGCCCTTCTGGGAACTCGTGCCCCAGATGACATCGTCCACCTCAGCGGTGTTCAGGTTGTTCCGGGCCTCAAGGGCCTTCAGCACCGTTGCGCCGAGGTGTTGGGGGTGCAGGTGCGCCAGCGCGCCCTTGCCCTGCTTACCAATGCCCCGGGGCGTCCGCGCCGTATCGATAATCCAAGCTTCCCGTGCAGCCACGTCCGTCTCCCTCATTCGTTTGAATTAAACTGCGGGTGAGTCTACGCCGCTCCCGGCGTCCGTGCAGCCCCCGGCCAAGCCGCCGTCGCCGAGCCAGCGCAGGGGCAGAAGGTCATCCACGCGCTGGCGGAGGGTGGGATCCTCAAGCCAGCTGCGCAGGGAAAAGTTCTGGGTCTCCTGAAGCTTCAGCCGCACCTCGGGCACCAGGCGCCGCACGGCCCGGCCCAGTTCGGCCTCGAGCGGTTCCACGATGGCCAGCACCCGATCGGGGCCCTTGGGCAGGTTCACCGGCGTGAAGCCCATGACCTTGGAGATCAGCCGACCGAGCGCCGTTTCTTTGCGCATCTGCTTAATGCCGTAGTGCATGCCCTTCACCATGAGGGGCACGCGATCCCAATTCAGGCCCCCGGCGGCGAAGCGCTCCCGGAAGCGGCGCTCCACGAGTTCCCGAGTGATGAGCCGTTCGGGCTGCTGGTTGTCGATGCTGCCCTGGAAGACAAAGCGATCGCTGCGGATGAAATCGATGGGGGTGAAAAAGGCATCGAGGTAGGGGTACTTCATGACTTCGAAGTTCGCCCGAATCCCCGGCTGGGCCACCCGACCCACGGCCTCAAGATCCGCGAGCCCCAGACGCTGGTAGAACTGTCGCGCCTGGCTGGTGCAGCACAGGTAGGCCCG
>RGAU01000135.1 GCA_009919975.1 Gammaproteobacteria bacterium | reverse complement strand
CCTGGCCATGATGCAAACGCGCATCCCCGTGTTCAGCGGCGTGAACCCGCTGATGTTCCGGGAGGTGATGCTCGATTCCGCCGTGCACGCGCCGGCGGAAGGGTCCGTCATCTTCGAGAAGAACGACTACACCAACACCTTCTACACGATCCTCGACGGCGAAGTGCAGATCGAGGTGGCCCCGGGGCTCACCATCGCCTCCGGGCAGGGGAACTTCTTCGGGGAGATGAGCTTGCTCTCTGGTCGCCGGCGCTCAGCTACGGTGCGCGCGGGCAAGGGCTGCGTGCTCATCGAAACGCCCCGGCGCACCATGAACAAGCTGCTGAACTCCGTCGATGCGGCGCGCCGGGTGCTCGACGAAACCTTTATTTTGCGCACTATCCAGTCCCGCTTCGCGCCGGGGGTGCCCCTAGATGTGCTCCGGCCCATCGCCGCAGCGGCGCAGCTGAATCAATACAAGGCCGGGGAGCTCATCTTCGGCGAAGGGGACGAGGCGGACACGCTCCACCTGATTCGCTCGGGCTCCGTGACCATCGCCAAGAACTTCGGCGAGCGGGAAATTCCCATGGCCTATGTGGCTGCGGGGAATTACGTCGGGGAAATGGGGCTCTTGGGTAATAGCACCCGCTCCGCGTCGGTGCGCGCCACGGTGAAGACGGAAACGGTCTCCCTGGACGCTGACGCTTTCAATGCCTTGCTCGACGCCACGCCGGCGCTGCGCGCCGAGATGGAGCAGGCCGTGCGCACGCGCTCGCAGCAGAACGTGCGCATGCAGGGCAGCAATGGCTCCGGCGATGTGCTCAGTTTCCTGATGCAGCAGGGCCTTGGGGAAGCCACGGACGTGCTGCTCATCGATAAGAGCCTTTGTGTGAACTGTGACAACTGCGAGGTGGCCTGTGCGGAGACCCACGACGGCACCTCGCGTCTGAATCGCAAGGCCGGGGCCGTGTTTGCGGAAATCCACGTCCCCACCTCCTGCCGCCACTGCGAAGACCCCCACTGCATGAAGGACTGCCCGCCCGATGCGATCCGGCGCGCCCCCGGTGGCGAGGTGTTCATTGGGGACAACTGCATTGGCTGCGGCAACTGCGAACGCAATTGCCCCTACGGCGTGATTCAGATGGCCTACAAGCCGCCGCCGAAGCCGGGCTTCTGGTCCTGGATGTTCTTCGGGGCTGGCCCGGGACCTGGGCAGAAGGCCGGGGGAAAGGCGTCGAAGGACGAGATCAAGAAGGCCGTGAAGTGCGATATGTGCAAGGACCTCGCCGGGGGACCGGCGTGCGTTCGCGCCTGCCCCACCGGGGCGGCGGTGCGCCTGTCGCCGGAGGCCTTTGTGGATGTGGTGAGTGCACGCCTGCCCTAGGGGCGGTGGGCACGGCGCCGCCCGTTGCGGTGCCGTGAAGAGGGGGCTGGGAGCCTATGTTTGAGTCGTTTTTAACGTACCGCTCGGGACGCTGGTTTTGGTGGGCTTCGGCGCTCTCCCTGCTGTCCATTGGGCTCTATGCCTGGCACGACCTGCCCGATCCGCCGAACGGCGGCACCTGGCTCGGCTACACCCTCGGCACCATCGGCGCGGTGCTCATCGTGTGGCTGATTTGGCTTGGCCGGCGCAAGCGGGATTACGGCTCCAACGTCGGTACGGTGCAGGGCTGGACCAGCGCCCATGTCTACCTGGGCACGGCGCTGATCATCATTGCCACCCTTCATACGGGCTTCCAGTTCGGCTGGAACCTTCACACCCTCGCCTACACGCTCATGATGATCGTCATCCTGAGCGGCTTCTTCGGCATTTGGGCCTACGCCCGCTATCCCTCCCTCATGACGGAGAATACCGGCGGTAAATCGCGCCCCGAGCTTTACACGGAGGTCGCAGAGCTCGATCGCCAGCTTCAGCGCCTAGCCGAGAAGGGCGGGCCTGAGGTGGCGACGGCGGTGGCCAGCGCCCTGGAGCGCACCGTGGTCGGCGGCAGCTGGCTCGCCCAGCTGCGCGGCGAAGATCTCTCGGAAGTGCAGCTTCCGGGCAAGGGTCGGGTGAGCAATGCCGGCATGAACGCCATTGTGGACTTTGTGATCGAGCACCTTGGCGCCAGCCGCGACGGTGCTCAGGGGGAGGCGCTGCGAGAGCTGTCGACCCTCTTGGGGAACCGGGCCCGGCTCCTGGCCCGCGTTCGACGCGATGTGCAGCTCGTGGGCCTGCTTCGCGCATGGCTCTTTGTGCACGTTCCGGTGGCCTTCGCCTGCTTGGCGGCGCTCACCGCGCATATCGTCTCCGTCTTCATCTACTGGTGACGCCACCATGCGCCTATTAATCAGAACGCTAGATCCCACGGGGGGCGAGCCCCAGGAACGGTCCCACTACGGGGAGATGCTCACCCTGGGCCGGGCCACGGACCAGGGGCTTCAGCTCCCGGACCGCCACCTTCCCCTAAGCTTCTGCGAGCTCACCCCCGACGGCGGGCAGCTCGACCTGCGGGTGGTCGGAGAAGGCGCCGCCTTTGTGAATGGTCGGCGAACCCGCGGTTCCAAGCTGGCCATTGGCGACAGCGTGGATTTGGGCGCTAGCCGCCTGACCCGCGTCGAGGCGCCGGCGGACTTTGACTTTGCCATCGAATTTCGTCCGGCCCCGGACAGCGGGGAAGAGGGCGCCTTTGGGGCTCAGTTCAAGCAAACCCTCGAGCTTGGGGGCCTTGCCCGTCGCGGACCCTCCTGGGCCTTCGTGGGCGTGATTTTGGCGCTCTTTTTGATCCTGCCGGGCACGGCCCTGATCAGCGAAGATGCGGCGGAGTTCACCCGGGCGACCCCCCTGCCGGACGATTCCCTCTGGTCCTCGGGGCCGCTTCACACCTCCCACCGGTTTATGGGGAATGACTGCACCGCCTGCCACGTGGATGCCTTTGCCATGGTGCGGGACCAGGAGTGCGTGGCCTGCCACGCCAGCATGACCCACCACGTGGATCCTGCCGTGCATCAGGTCGCCGAGCTCGAAGAGACGCGCTGCGCCAGCTGTCATAAGGAGCACAACGAACCCTCCGTGCTCGTGCAGGGGGATCAGCGGGAGTGCGCCAGCTGCCACGGTAATCTCGAGGCCCATACGGATGGCGCGCTGACCCTCGCCAATGCCACGGACTTCGCAGAAAACCACCCGGAATTTAAGGTCTCCCTGCTCCGCGACAGCGAGGGCATGGCCCCCTGGACCGTGGAGCGTGTCGCCCTCGATGCGCCGGCGCTGACGGAAACCTCAAACCTTTTGTTCCCGCACGATGTGCACCTCGCCGCTGAGGGGATCGAAGGACCCCGGGGCGACGTGACACTCCAGTGTGCCGATTGCCATCGCACCGACCCCTCCGGCGCCTACATGGAACCGATTTCCATGGAGCAGCACTGCGCCGACTGCCACCTTTTGACCTTCGATCCGGGTATGCCCACCCGGGAGCTGCCCCACGGCGAGCCCGCGGTGCTGCTGCCGATCCTCGAAGAGTTTTACGCCAAGCAAACGCTGGTGGGGGCTTCCCTTGAAGCGGGCCGTCCTGCCTACGATGCACGGCGCCCCGGCGGCGATACGCGCATGGAGGCCGCGCTGCGCCAGGAAGCCCTGGTGTTCGCGCGGCAGCAGGCCTTGGCCACGGCGGAGGACATCTTCGAGCGCACCACCTGCGCCACCTGCCACGACGTGGAGCGCCTCCCGGACAGCGCCGAGGGACCGGCTTGGCACGTGCGCCCCGTGAAGCTGGCGAAGGTGTGGATGCCTAAGAGCTTCTTTGATCATGGGCCTCACGAAAATGAGACCTGCACGAGCTGCCACGAAGCCGAGCAGTCGGAAAGCGCCGCGGACGTGCTGATGCCGGCCATTGATTCCTGCCGTGCCTGCCATGGCGGCGGCGAGGAGCAGGTGCTTCTGGCGTCCACCTGCATCGACTGCCACGAATTCCATTTGCCTCAGCATGGGCTGATGCGTCCCGAGGTCCCGGGCTCGGTGCTGAAAAGCGCCCGCACGGACTTTGACCGACAGCGCGCGGCCCATCGCCAGGCCGAGCGGGAGCGGGGGCGCTGATGCATCGCGGTCTCCTCCTTAGCGCTCTAGCCCTTGCCCTCGCCGCCTGCGGTGGCGGGGGTGGTAGCCAGGGTGCGGAAATTGCGGCGCAGCAGGGGGGCGGCGCCGTCCCCACGAGCAGTGCCACGCCGACCGTCGCCGTGAGTTGCGATGGGCAGTGCGCCGATACGCCCACGCGGCTGACGGACGTCGAGGTTAAGCAGGTGATTGGGCAGGTGGCGGCGGAGGCCGAGGCGCGGAATCTGCCGGGCACCATCGCCGTAGTAGATCGGGTGGGCAACGTGCTGGCGGTGTACGCCATGGACGGGGCGCCGACCGTGATCACCATCAGCTCCACCGCCGAGGTGGGTGCGCCGGTGTCCGGGGGCTTGGAAAGCCTGAACTTTATCCCCGCGGAGATGGCGGCCATCGCCAAGGCGGTCACCGGGGCCTACCTGTCGACGGAAGGCAACGCCTTCACCACCCGCACGGCGTCCCAGATCGTGCAGGAAAACTTCAATCCCGGGGAGTTCAACCAGCCCTCCGGGCCGCTCTTTGGGGTGCAGTTCAGCCAGCTGCCCTGCGGCGACTTCGTGCGCCGCCACGTCCCGGCCCTGCCGCCCGGTCCCGGGCCGCACCGCTCGCCCCTGGGCCTGGCCGCGGACCCGGGAGGCTTTCCCCTCTATAAATCCGGGACGCCCGTGGGGGGTGTGGGCTTCATCGGCGATGGCATTTATGGCCTCGATAAGATCATTTCCAGCTTTGACGACGACCTAGACGAGATCATCGCCCTGGCGGGCACGGTGGGCTTTTCCGCCCCCGTGGACCGCCGCGCGGACGTCATCACCGCAGCGGGGAAAACCTTCCGCTACGCCGATTGGAGCGTTGCCGATCTGCTGAGCGACCCTGCCGGTGCGCAGGACCTGGATGCGCGCCTCGCCGCCGGTTCCGGCGCCCTCGTGCCCGTCACGGGCTACTACGACGGAACGGCGGTGCTGACGGGCACGGCCTTTGGGCACGCCGATTCGGGGGTGCGTCCCGCGGCGCCGGGCACGCTCCTGGGGGCAAACGGCCAAGACCTCGACGCCTTCGTGTTCGTTGATGAAAACGATCAAAACCGCTTTCCGCCCTCCGCCGGCACGGATCAGCCGGGCGGCGTTGCCGCGAATGCCCTCACCGCGGAAGAGGTGGAAACGCTGATTGAAGAGGCGATCACCATCGCCAATCGGGCCCGGGCGCAGATTCGCCGGCCCCTTGGCACTTCTGCCCGGGTCACGGTGAGCGTGGTGGACACCAACGGCGCGATCCTCGGCATGGCCCGGACCCGGGATGGCCCGGTCTTCGGCGCTGACGTATCCATACAGAAGGCCCGCACGGCGACCTTCTTTTCGAGCACCGGTCGCATCGGCGGCGTGGCTCCGGCGGACGTGCTCCGGGCCCTGCCGCCGCCGCAGTACCTGGCGCCGGTGACGGACATCGAAGCGGTGGCGGCGGATATCGCGGGCACGCTGGTGGAGGCGCTGCTGGACAGCTCGCCCCTGGCGACCCCCGCGCCCACCTTCCCGGCCTACCTGGCGGCGGTGCAGAGCTTCCTCGGCGTGCCCCGGGCCCTCGAGGCCGAAGGCCCCGCCGCGGCCTTTGCCGATCGCTCCGGCGGTAACCTTTCCCGGCCCAACTTCCCCGATGGGGTGGCGGGCAACCCTCCCGGACCCTTCTCCAAGGCAGCGGGGGAGTGGAGCATTTTCTCCGTGGGCCTTCAGAGCGATCTGGTCTACAACGGCGTGATCCAACACGTGGCCCACGTCGCCCTCGGCGGCGCAATTCCCGATGCGGGCACGAGCTGCACGGCGAATACGGGCTTCGACCCGAACAATCTCTTTCAGGACCTCGGCGGCGCCGAGGGGCTGGCCAACGGCATTCAGATCTTCCCGGGCAGCGTGCCCATTTACCGCGGCGACGTGCTCGTGGGCGGCATTGGGGTGTCCGGGGACGGGGTGGACCAGGACGACATGATCTCTCTCCTGGGGGTGCACAACGCCGGCCTGCGCCTGGCCCGGGCCGTGAACAACGCCCCCGTGGCGATCCGCGCCGACCAGCTCACCCTGCCCGGCCATCCCGAGCGGCTGCGCTACGTCAGCTGCCCCCAGGCCCCCTTTATCGATTCGGATGAAGACGATGTCTGCGATGGCAAGTAAGGCACAGCGGGCCCTCGTCAGCGCGGGGCTCGCGTTTTTGAGCATGGGCGCCTTCGCTTCGGAGCATGGGGCTTCAGCGCACCGCCCCGAGGCCCCCGCCGCGCCCGCAACGTCTTCGGCGAAGGCGGGCCTGCCGCCGGCCAGCGCCTTCTGCGCCCCGGCGCCCAGCACCGAGCGCCGCCGTCCCGGTGGACGCGCCGCTGGGGGCGCGCCTCGCATCGAATACGAGCTGCCCGCCTGCGACCCCACGCGCATCACGCCCTACACCGCGGCCATGGAGCTGGGCCCGGCCATGCCCGATCGTTGGCGTATCGTGCAGGCCCTGGGCTACAAGGAGCAGATCTGGAACCCCTACGAGGGTCATAACCCCATCAAGGGCGATCTACCGATCTGGGGCGACGATTGGTTTTTCTCCATCACCGCCGTCTCCGACACGCTGGTGGAGCCCCGGCGCTTCCCCGTGCCCGTGGGCGTGGCGACCACGGACCGCCCGGCGAGCCTCGATCTGATCACGGAAGGGGAATCGACGATCCTGAATCAGCAGCTCCTCACGGAGTTTGTGCTGTACCAGGGGGATACCACCTTCCGGCCCCCGGACTGGGAATTCCGCTTCATCCCCGTGCTGAACTTCCAGCAGGTGATGTTTGACGAGCGGGGGATTTTGAAGGTCACCCCCGACGGCGGAGAGGCCGGCGGCAAGGTGCG
>RGAU01000134.1 GCA_009919975.1 Gammaproteobacteria bacterium | reverse complement strand
CGGCAGCACGGCGACGTCGTCGTAGCGAACGCCAATGGTCTCGTAGATCCGCCGGTTGTTCATGCGCGACGGGTTTTCCACCGTCAGGGACATGAAGGTGGCATTAGGCACATAGAGGGGCCGCTGATCGAAGGTGCGAATGCGGGTCAAGCGCCAGCCGATATGCTCCACGGTCCCCTCGATTTCCTGATCCGGGGAACGAATCCAATCCCCCACGGAGAAGGGGCGATCAAGAAACACCATCAGCGCGCCAAAGAAGTTGGCCAGAAGGTCCCGGGCGGCAAAGCCCACGGCAATGCCCCCAACCCCGCCAAAGGCCAAGATCCCGGCGATGGAAAAGCCCAGGGACTGGGCCGCGGTCAGCACCGCGGTGATGATGATGGACATGCGCAGCAGCTTGCCCACCGCCGTTGCCGTGGTGGCATCGATGGGTCCGTCCTCGGCGTCCCCGGCGAGGAACCGAGCTTCTACCTGCTGCACAAAGCGCACGCCCCAGAGGGCCACGAGGGAAACCACGGCCAAGGTCCGCAGGGGGTCTACCAGCTCGAAGAGTTCCACCTGCGCCTGAGCGCCGGCGGCTTCCGCGGCTTGGCAAAGTCCGAGTACGGTCACAAGCCAAACCATGGGGCGCTCGGCCGACGCCACAAGCGCATCATCGTAAGGGTTGGTGGTTTTCTCAAACTGGCGCCGCAGACGGCCTAGGAAGCGTTTCAGGAACGCCGCGGCCAGGAGGGTCAGGAAAACCGTCAGGAAGACCTCGATCATCCAGCCTTCGAGGCCAAACCTCGCCATGGAAGCGGCAATGCGATCGTTGATGGCGTCCATGAGACTCCCCGGTGCTGCTGCGGGCGGGCACTATACACCAGCCCCTCCGGCTGCGCTGCCCCGCGGGTTGATTAAATATACAGGCTGGATAAAATCACAGAAAACCACAGGGAGCTCGGCTATGGATCGCCTCACCCCCCGGCAGCAACAAGTGCTCGATGTCATTCGCAGCCATATTGACGAAACGGGCTATCCGCCCACTCGGGCCGATATCGCCCGCAGCCTTGGTTTTCGTTCTGCCAATGCCGCGGAGGAACACCTGAAGGCCCTCGCGCGGAAGGGCGCCATCGCCCTCATCCCCGGCACCTCCCGGGGCCTTAAGCTGCTTGAGGAAAGCCCAGGGGAGCCCCTCGGGCTGCCCATCGTAGGGCGCGTGGCTGCAGGCCAGCCCATCCTGGCCCTGGAGCATGTTGAAGACCACAGCCCCGTACCGCCGAGCTTTTTCAAGCCCAGCGCCGATTACCTTCTTCGCGTTCACGGGGAAAGCATGCGGGACGTTGGCATTCTCGACGGCGATCTCCTTGCCGTCGCCCGAGCCCAAACCGCCCGGAACGGGGAAATCGTGGTCGCCCGGGTCGACGATGAGGTCACGGTGAAGCGCTATCAACAACGCGGGCAGCACATCACCCTTCTGGCCGAAAATCCGGACTTCGCCCCCATTGAGGTGGACCTGGCCGCTCAAAGCTTCGCCATCGAAGGCCTGGCGGTGGGCGTACTTCGGCAGGGCGTCTAGCACCCAGCCCTAGTGAAGCGTCGAGCCCTCATCGTGAAACATGAGGGCCCAGCCATTGCGACTTTCCCCGGAGTGTTGCTCGTGAAGGTCCGAGGCCGCATCGGCCGCCGCATCCAACATGGCCTCCACCACTTCGAGTAAATCGTCACCAAAGCGCTCTAGCATCGCACGGGAAAAGCGGAACAGCACCAGCGGCTCCCCCTCCGGGTGCTGCGTGCGCCGCAGCACCACATCCCCATTCTCGAGCTGAATAATCTCCAGCAAGCCGTCCCCGGCGCTCGACCCTTCCGTCATGCGCTCCGCGCCTTTCGCCGAGGCGCCTTCTTCTTCACCGGCGCTTTGCGGGCCGTGGCCTTCGCCTCTTCCTGGAGCCATTTGCCATCACGGAAGAAAGCGCGCCACTTCGTCGCCTGCCCCTCGACCTCGGACAAGAGGTACTGCTCCCCGTCCTTCCGGCTCCAGCGAATCACCGCCGGGTTGCCCTCCGGATCGGCCTCCGGGGCCTCCAGGAGGAAGGCGTATTTGGGATCCAGCTCATTTCCATGGGGTTTTAGCTCGGAAACCAGAGGCGCTCGGGTCTCACGATTTTTGGGGAATCCGCTCGCCGCAAGGAAAAGCCCCGCCGCCCCGTCGCGCAACACATAGGTATCGTCAACCTTCAAGCACCGAAGCTCGGGCATGGGAATGGGCGTCATCTTCGGCGGCGCCGGCTGGCCGCTGCGCAGAAGCTTCCTGGTGTTCTTGCAGTCCCCCGCCATGCACCCGAAGTATTTCCCGAAGCGCCCTGACTTTAGCTGCATCTCCGCGCCGCACTTATCGCATTCCAGCGTCGGGCCCTCGTAGCCCTTCAGGCGAAATACCCCCGTCTCAATGGCAAAGCCCGAGCAGTCGGGGGCGTTGCTGCAAACGTGCACCTTGCGGGTCTCGTCGAGAAGATAGGACTCCATGGTGGCATTGCAGGTGTCGCAGCGACGCCGGTTCCGGAGCGCCTTGGACTCGCTTTCATCATCGGCATCGAGGTCCACGGCCTCATCGCCCCCGAGGAGATTCACGGTTTGGGTGCAACGCTCCTTCGGCGGCAGGCTATAGCCCGAGCACCCCAGGAAGACCCCCGTGGAGGCTATGCGCAGCATCATGGGGCGACCGCAAACCGTGCAGGGAATGGGCGTTTCCATGGGGTCGTTGGGGCGCATGCCCCCCTCCGCCTGCTCGGCCTTGCTCAGGCGGGCAGAGAAATCCGTGTAGAAGGTATCGAGCACCTGTTTCCAGGGCACATCCCCCTCGGCCACCGCATCGAGGCGCTCCTCCATTTGCGCCGTGAAAGCGTAATCCAGGAGGTCATCGAAGTTTTCCACGAGCCGATCCGTGACCACTTCGCCGATTTTCTCGGCGTAAAAGCGGCGCTTATCGAGCTTCACATAGCCCCGATCCTGGATCGTGGAGATGATCGCCGCGTAGGTGGAGGGACGGCCAATGCCCCGCTTTTCGAGCTCCTTCACCAGCGCCGCTTCGCTGTAGCGCGCCGGGGGCTTGGTGAAGTGCTGCTTGGGATCGAGGGCCTGGCAGGCCAGGGCTTGCCCTGCCGTGAGGTCCGGAACCAGCACGTCCTCATCCCGCCCCGCGGGGGGCTGGACGCGGGTATAACCATCGAAGCGAAGAATCCGGCCCCGGAGCCGAAGCTCATAACCCGCCGCATCTACCACCACGCTCGTGCTCGTGTATTCCGCGCGGGTCATTTGGCAGGCCACAAACTGGCGCCAGATGAGGTCATAGAGGCGCTGGGCGTCGCTTTCCACGGCTAGGGACGAGGCCTTTACGCGCACGTCCGAGGGACGAATGGCTTCGTGGGCCTCCTGGGCCTGTTCCCGGCTGCTGTAGAAATTGGGTTTCTCCGGGAGGTAGGCCTCCCCGTACTGGCGCTCGATGAAGCTCCGAGCGGCGCCAATGGCATCCCCGGACAGGTGGGTCGAGTCGGTCCGCATGTAGGTGATGTAGCCCGCTTCGTAGAGGCGCTGGGCCAGGGTCATGGTTTTCTTCACGCTAAAGCCCAGGCGGGTGGACGCGGCCTGCTGCAGCGTAGAGGTAATGAAGGGGGCTCCGGGGCGCGTGGTGGTCGGCTTGTCCTCCCGGCTGCGCACCACAAAGTCGGCGTCTCGAAGGACTGCGAGGGCCTGCTCCGTCTCCGCCTCCGAGCTCGGTCGGAAGGCCCCTTCCGGGCCGCGGTGAACCTGGAAGCGGGCCGGGGCGCTCTCCCCTTCTACCAGCAGGTCCGCAAACACCTCCCAGTATTCCTCGGGCACAAAGGCGCGGATTTCCCGCTCCCGCTCCACAATGAGGCGCACCGCCACGGACTGCACCCGGCCAGCGGACAGCCCCCGGGCCACCTTCGCCCAGAGCAGCGGCGAGACCATGTAGCCCACCACGCGATCGAGGAAGCGCCGAGCCTGCTGCGCATGGACCCGGTCCACGTTGACCTCCCCCGGTTCCGCAAAGGCTGCCTGGATGGCGCGCTGCGTAATCTCGTTGAAGACCACGCGCTTGTAGCGTTCCGGGCGCCCCCCGAGGGCCTGCTGAAGATGCCAGGCGATGGCTTCCCCTTCCCGGTCAAGGTCCGTGGCCAGATAAACCGTATCCACCTTCTCCGCCGCCTTTCGAAGATCGCTCACGACCTTCTCCTTTCCCGGCAGCACCTCGTACTGGGCGGCCCAACCGTTGTCCGGGTCCACCCCCATGCGCGCCACGAGCTGGGCCTTCGCCTTGGCTTTTTTATGAGCCGCCTTGGCTTCCGGGGACAGCTTGCGGGTCTTCGCCGCTTCCGCCGCCCGAGCCTTCGGATCGACCTTCGATCCGGTGCCGCTGACCGGCAGGTCGCGGATATGCCCAACGCTCGACTTCACGATGAAGTCGTTGCCGAGGTAACGATTGATGGTCTTCGCCTTTGCCGGCGATTCGACGATCACAAGGGATTTGGCCATGGAGTCTCTGATCTCAGAAGGTCACGAAGGCGCCGAGACGGCGCGGCGAGGCTAGCAGACCCTCGCCTTCTTTTTCAGCAATAGCAGCTAAGCGGGCTCAGGGTCAAAGGGGGGCCTTGGCATCGGCCGTGCGCACCCGCTGCGCCAGGTGAAAGCTTCGAAGGGTCTCCAGCCAGCGCTTAAGGGCCTCGACCTCGGCCGCTTCCCCCCGCTCCCTCCAGAGCGCCCCTACCTGCCCGCCATCGGCGCGAATGCCCTCGATCCCCGGTGGCGCCGCCGCGAGCACGGGCCCGAGCTCCTCAAGCACGGCGCCCGCAAGCACCAAGGTGCCCGGGCGAAGCAGCCAGCCCGCAGGCAAGGGCTCCATGGGGACCGGAGCCCCTTCCGGTCGATAGTCCGCTTGCCATTTCGGCCTCGGGGCCCGGGGCGCCCCGGTCAGCGGCAAGCTGTAGAAGGGCCGCAGCAGCTTTTCCTGCCGCTCCGTACCCCCGGGACGTAGGCGATCCCCCGTTTGCGTGGGCGTCTCCGGGCGCAGGGACACCTGCAGGCCCTGGGCCCGGGCCGCAGTGCGCAGCCGCTCAAGCTGTCGATCCCGAGGGCTCGGCAGCGCTTGCCGAAGCAGCCAAGCGAAGAGCACCAGCACGACCCCAGCAATGACCCATCCGGTCATAAGATTCTCTCCTGCAAAGAGCCCTTGAGGGCCGCCAAGGGCCATTGTATGGTCCAGCGAAACAGCCCCCTTGGGAGATTAGGGTCCATGGCCAATTACACCCATCTGCTGCTCGCAATTGATCTCACGGAAGATGCTAAGCGTGTCGGGGAACGGGCAGAAGCCGTGGCCGCCGCCTGCGGCGCAAAAATGAGCGTACTGCACGTCATTGAACCCCTGAGCCTCGCTTACGGGGGCGATATTCCCATGGATCTCTCCAGCGTGCAGGACCAGATCCATGAGCAGGCCAAGGGCCAGCTACGGGACTTTAGCGCTGCCCTCGCCATCCCCGAGGAACGCCAGCACCTGGTCTTCGGTCGCCCGGAGGCGGAAATCCATCGCATCGCGGAGGAAGTGGGAAGCGACCTCATTGTCGTGGGTTCCCATGGCCGCCATGGCCTTGCGCTGCTTCTGGGCTCCACGGCCAACAGCGTACTCCACGGGGCGCGCTGCGACGTGCTCGCCGTTCGCGTGGGTGACCTTGAGGGCTAGATGCCCCCCCTATTTCGTTGCCGTTGGCCCTGGCTTGCCCTCCTCCTAGGCGGCCTCCTGGGGGCCCGGGCCCTGGCGACGGAGGCGGACGGGCTTCCCCGCGCTCCTGAGCTCAACCCCCTTCGTCACTTTTCAGGCCCGGACCTAGACCGGCAGCGCCAGGCCTATCGAGCCGCCTTGGCAAGCCTCTACGGCAACAACCTACCCCGCTTTGAACGGCAGCAGGCCGCTCTAGAGGACTATCCCCTCGCCCCCTACCTCGCTTACTACCGGCTCCTGCGTTACCTCTCAAAGGCGAGCGAGGCGGACGTCCTCGCCTTTCAAAGCCGCTACGGGGACAGCCGGCTCGGGGATCGCCTGATGACCCATTGGCTTGAGAACCTGGCACGGCGAAAGCAGTGGACCCTCTATGCTCGGTACTATGATCCCGCTTTGGCACCGGGGACGACGCCGGCCTGCCATGGGGCCTGGGCTCAGCTGCAAACGGCGACGTCGGATGGGGAACGGGCAGAAGCCGTGGCCGCCGCCGCGACCCTTTGGCTTGCCCCCCGCTCCCAGCCCAAGGCCTGCGACCCCCTCTTTGAAGCCCTCATCGATGGGGGGCACATTACCCCCAGCCTAGCCTGGGACCGCTTCATGCTCGCCTTGGAAGCCCAGCGTCCCGCCCTCGCCCGCTACCTGCTGCGATTTCTTGACCCCCCGCGCCTTGCCCTCGGGGAGGCGCTTCTTGCCCGCGCGTCCTGGGCCACCCGGGCCCGCACCCTCATCGCGCTGGAAACCCCCACGCCAGCGGCCGGGGCTCGCGCCGATGCCCTCACCCTCGCCCTGCGAAAGTGGGCAAGACAGGATCGGGAGAGCGCCGAGGCCGCCCTGGAGGCCTGGCGTGATCAGCTTCCAAGCTCAAGCCAGGCCAGCGTTCGCATGGCTCTGCTCGACGAGCAGCTCGAGCGGGACGACATGGCCCGCCTCACCCAGCTGCCCTGGCCCCCCGCGGAACTGAAGGGCGAAAGCACCGCGGACCTCGTGGAACGCTTTGCGGAAAAGGCCCTCGGGGACGGCGCCTGGGAGCCACTCCTGATTTGGCTCGAGCGCATGCCCGGGTGGATGCAAGGGCAAGCGCGCTGGCAATACTGGCGCGCCCATAGCGAACTCGCCCTGGGCCTTGGGGAGGCTGCAGCACCCCTCGGAGTCCCGCCC
>RGAU01000133.1 GCA_009919975.1 Gammaproteobacteria bacterium | reverse complement strand
CCTCGCCGCCGCGGAGGCCGCTCTTGCACAGCAGCCAGAAGGGGAGCTGCACTATTTCGCGGCCGTTGCGGCGCGCTACGCCGGCGATTTCAATCGCGCCCAGGGGCATCTGGATGCGCTGAAGCGCCTGCAGCCGGACTTCGGCCGGGCCTATCAGGAGCAGGGACATCTCCTTCGCCTAAGGGGCGATGGGGCCGGGGCCCTGGCGGCCTATGAACGGGCCTGCGCCCTAAACCCCGCCCTTCGGGCCAGCTTTACCCAACGCATTGCGCTGGCGAAGGCCCAGGGAGATTCGGCTCACGGCGCACTGGCGGAAGCCCAGCTCGCGGCCCTAGATGCCCTCCCCCAGCCCCTACAGATCGTGGTCAGCCTCCTCAGTGAAGGGAAACTGCGGGCCGCGGAGCAGCACTGCAGGAGATTCCTGAAGGGGGCGCCCAAGCATGCCGAGGGTATGCGGCTTCTCGCCGACATCGCCCAGCGCCTGGGGGAGCTGGCCGATGCGGAGTTTCTCCTCGAAAGCGTCCTGGCCTTCGAACCCAACCCTGTCAGGGCCCGCATCGACTATCTACGCGTCCTGCGCAAGCGGCAGAAATTTGAGGCGGCCCGAGCGGAGGCGGCAAAGCTCTTGGCCACGGCGCCAGACAACCCCCAGTACCAATCGATCTACGCCATCGAGTGCATGCAGTGCGGGGACTACGACACCGCTCTGGAAACTTTCGATGCGGTGCTTAAGGCCCTGCCCGAGGACGGCGCCACCCTCACGGCCAAGGGCCATGCGCTGAAAACCCTCGGCCAGCAGGACGCAGCCATTGCCGCCTATAAATCCGCCCGCGGAAAGGCGGCAGAGGCCTACTACGCGCTGGCGAACCTCAAGACCTACCGCTTCGAAGACGCCCTGATCGAGGAAATGCGGGCGAAGGTCGAGGACCTTGATCTTGGGCACATGGATCGGGTGCATCTTCATTTCGCCCTGGGGAAAGCCCTAGAAGACCAGGGGGAGGCAGAAGCTGCCTTCGGTCATTACCTCTCAGGCAACGGCCTCAAGCGGGCCCAGAGCCGCTACAGTGCGGCACGTATGCACGAAGACCTTAAGGCCACGGCCACGGTCTGCGACGGGGATTTCTTCGAGCAGGTCGCCGGCGCCGGCTACGATGCCCCGGACCCAATCTTTATCGTGGGTTTGCCCCGGGCCGGCTCGACCCTCCTGGAGCAGATCCTGGCCTCCCACAGCGCTATCGATGGCACTCTCGAGCTGCCCCACGTGGTGGCCCTGGCCCAGCGCCTACGACGCCGGCCCCAGCCCGAGGGCCAACCCTTCCCTGCAATTCTCAGGACCTTGGAGGCCACCGACTACCACGCCTTCGGCAAAAGCTATCTCGAAGAGACGGTCATTCACCGGGCCGGCGCCCCCTTCTTCACGGACAAGATGCCCAACAATTTCCGCCATCTCGGGCTGATCAAGGCCATGCTGCCGAAGGCCAAGATTATCGACGCTCGGCGCAACCCCCTGGACTGCTGCGTGAGTGGCTTCAAGCAGCTCTTTGCCGAGGGCCAGGAGTTCAGCTACGACCTCGCGGATCTGGGCCGCTACTACGTCGACTACGTCGCCCTGATGGACCATTGGGACGCGGTCATGCCCGGCGCCGTGCTGCGGGTTCAGCACGAAACCCTTCTGGAGGACTTCGAGGGGGAGGTCCGCCGTATGCTCGCGTACCTGGGGCTGCCCTTCGAAGACCAGTGCCTGCGCTTCCATGAGACAGCGCGCTCCGTGCGCACGGCCAGCTCGGAACAGGTGCGCCGCCCCCTCAACCGCGATGGGGTTGGGCAATGGAAGGCCTTCGAAGCCCAGCTCGGGCCCCTCCGGGAAGCCCTGAAGCCCGTGCTAACGCGAAGCGACGTTGGCCCCCTCACTTAAGCCTGAGGGGCTTAGGCTCGCGGCGCTTCTTCTGGTCGGGACGATGCTGGGCCTCGCGGGCATCGATTTAATCCTCCCCGCCGTGCCCACCCTGCCCCAGGCCCTTGGGGGATCGCTCACCCAGGCCCAGGGAGTGCTAGCTGCCTATTCCTTCGGCACGGGCGCCGGGCTGATCCTTTTCGGTGCCCTCGGCGCCCGATGGCCAGCGCGGGCGCTCTTACCCGGGGCCCTTGGGCTCTACGGGCTCAGTGCCCTCGCCGCCGCCGCGGCCCCCTCCCTGGACGCCCTCATTGCCCTGCGCTTTATCCAGGGGCTCCTCGGCGCCTGCCCCGCCGTGCTCGCGCCGGGGATTCTTCGGGCCCTCTTTCCCCCAGACCGTGCCCTCCGCGCCATTGCGGCGCTCGGTAGCGCGGAGGCTCTGGCCCCGGCTCTGGCGCCGGTTTTCGGCGCCATGCTCCTCACCGTCGGGGACTGGCGCTTGCCCTTTTGGGTGCTCGGAGCCCTGGCCCTCGGCGCCGCGGGGCTCCTTCACCAAGCGGGATCTCGCTTCCCCGCCCTACCCATGGGGGAGGCGACCCTCCCCTACGGCGCCCTGCTCCGGGCACGCGCCTTCCCCACCCTGGCCCTGGCCTACGCCTGCGCCCTGGCAAGCCTTCTGGTCTATGTCTTCGCCATGCCTACGCTTCTCACCCAGAGCCTCGGCGGCTCGCTCAAGCATTTCATTGCCATGCAAATCACGGGGATTCTGACCTTCATGGTGGCCGCCAACAGCGCCAGCACCCTAGCCCAGCGCTTCGGGGCGCGCCGGGTTAGTGCCTTCGGGGGATTCCTCAGCACCCTTGCCCTCGGCGCCCTGCTGGCCTACGCCGCCGCCGGCGGGGGCGCGCTGCTGCCCTACCTAGTGCTCTTCGTTCCCGTGAACCTCGGGCTCGACTCCCGAGCCTCAGCCCTCATGCTCCTTACGGTGATGCTTTTGACGGGGCTGGGCACGCTCATGGCGGCGCCCACCTTGGATGACGGCCCCCGGGGGCTCACCCTCACGGCTTTCCTTCTGGCTACCCTTGGGCTTGTCGCCGGGCGCTGGGGAGCGGAGGCCAGACCCTAGGCCGCCGGCGGCTCAAGCACCGGCTGGGGCGCCGTCCGGGCTGCCACCCAGCGCGAATAGTGCGACAGCAGATCGTCGATGAGGGCGTGGCGATCGACCCCCATGACGTCATAGCGCTCGCTGGTGGTGCTACACCAGGCCTCCGCATACCAGTGACGCCGCGCCGCCTCCTTCTGCGGCTCGAGCACGGTGAAGGTCATGGTGCGATAGCTGCGCAGCTGGACCCCATAGGCGAAGAGCACCAGGGGCTCTTCCCCGGACGCATCGATCACTTCCACGGCCAAGGCCTCTCCCTGATCCCGGAGCTCTGCGTGCACATCGAGCGCTCGAAGCTCAAGGACAACGCTTTCAAAGGCCGGGCAGGCCGTATCCCGGAGGAAGGCTTCCGCCGTACGGCGATCGTGATGCCCGCCGCCAGTCCACGGCGACCGTCGCCACGGGCAGGGGCGGCCCCTCATAGCGGGCCTGGGCCTGGGCTTCTCGGCTCAGGGCCGTGTAAAGACCAAAGCCCACGGCTAAAAGCACCACGGCCAGAGGCAGGCCGCTGGTGAGGGCCGCCGTTTGCAACGCCCCCAGCCCCCCCGCGAGCAACAGCACGGCGGCGATCAGCCCCTGAGTCAAGGCCCAAAAGATGCGCTGCCAAACCGGAGGATTCTCGACCCCGCCGGAGGCCAGCATATCCACCACGAGGGAGCCGGAATCGGAGGAGGTCACGAAGAACGTCACGATCAGGATGAGGGACAGCACGGACAGGAAGAAGCCAAAGGGCAGCCGTTCCAGCAGGCCAAAGAGCGCAAGGGGCATGTTGTTTTGCGCCAGCACCAGCACCCCGTCCTGGGCCTCCACGAGTACGGCATGGATGGCGCTATCGCCAAAAACGGTCATCCAGAAAAAGATAAAGAGGGACGGGGCCAGGAGCACGCCCACCACGAACTCCCGAATGGTCCGGCCCCGGGAAATACGCGCGATGAACATCCCCACGAAGGGCGCCCAGGCCATCCACCAGGCCCAGTAGAAGAGGGTCCAGCCCCCCAGCCATTCGTTAGGCTGGTAGGCAAACTGGCGGAAGGTGAGGGCCACCAGTTCGGACGCGTAGACCCCCACGTTTTGCAGAAAGGCCGAAAGGAGAAAGACCGTCGGGCCCAGGGCGAAAACCACCATCAAAAGAGCGACGGCCAGCACCATGTTGAGTTCGGAGAGCCGCAGGCTGACCTGAACCCAGGCCACCTCGGGCACGCCGAACAGGTAGTTCAGCCCCGCATTCACCTGCAGCACCCCAAGGCCCAGGGACGTCGCGACCCCAAAGACCGTGCCGATCACCGCGGCGATGTCCACGGCATTGCCAATGGGTCCGTGGATGCGCTCCCCCAGCAGAGGATAGAGCGCACTGCGCAGGGTTAGAGGAAGGTGGTGACGGTAGGCAAAGTAGGCCAGGGCCAAGCCGATAAGCGCGTAAACGGCCCAGCCGTGGACTCCCCAATGGAGGAAGGTGGCATTCATGGCAAAGCGAGCCGCCTCCGGCGTTTGGCCGTCGATCCCTTCCGCCGGGGGCGCAGCAAAATGCAGCAGCGGCTCCGCGACCCCGAAAAAGAGCAAACCAATGCCAATGCCTGCGCTAAACAGCATCGCAAACCAGGAAAGGCGGCTATATTCCGGCTCCGAGTCATCGGGGCCTAGGCGCACAGCGCCGAAACGGGAAAAGGCCAGGTAGAGCACGAAGAGGAGAAACACCGCGATGCACAGCATGTAGAACCAGCCGAAGGTATGGACGATCCACCCCTGAATAGCGCTGAACACCTCCGCCGCGAAGGTCGGCACCAAGGCCCCAAAGGCCGACACGGCCACGATGAGGCACGCCGACACCCCGAACACCACGGGGTGCACCACCACCTTGGGCGTTTCTTCGCCCTCCCCCGCCTGGGGGCTGTCCGCCATTACTCTGCTCCCGCCTGGTAGACGACCTTGCCGCCCACCATGGTCAGCCACACCTTTGCGTCCAGGAGGGCCTTGGGATTCTCCTGCCCCACCTGCACTAGGTTCCGGTCCCATACCACCAGATCAGCCAAGCGCCCCGGGGTTAGCCGGCCCTTCTCCGCTTCCTCGAAAGCGGCCCAGGCCGGGTTGTAGGTGTAGGCCTCAATGGCCTCCTCTATGGTCAGGCGCTGCTCTGGGAACCACCCGGCCTCCGGCATGCCCTTTAAGGTCTGCCGGGTCACGGCGGCGTAAAGCCCATAAATAGGGCTGAGGTAGTAGCGCGCGGCGTTCGTCCCGGGGGCGTCGCTACCAAAAACCAGCACGGCGCCGCTGTTTTTCAGATCCCGGAATGCGTAGGCGCCAATGGACCGAACGGGGCCGATGCGCTCCTCCATCCACCGCATGTCGTCGGAGACGTGGTAAGGGTTCACTTCGGCCACCAAATTCAATTCCCCGAACCGTGGCATATCCTCGGGGCGCACCACCTGGGCATGAATGACACGCCAGCGATGGTCCGAGTCCACGAGGTTATGGCGCGTGAGCACGCGCTCATAGATATCGAGAAGGATGCGATTACCCAGGGTGCCAATGGCGTGGATGTGCGGCGGGACCCCCGTCGGCAGCCACTGCTCCAGGAGCCGCTCCATGTTCCCCGGGGGGGCCTGGGTGTAGTGGTCATCGGGCGTCAGGGAGAAGGCAATGCCCTCCTCCGCTTCCGGGAGCATGGGGGTGCGCAGCTGGCCCCGGTTCCCCGGGGCGTGGTCGTAATCCGTAAAGAACATGGCGCTCGAATTCCCCATGATCCCGTCGACCCAGCCCTTAAAGCCCACAAGACGCAGCCAGTCATCGCCGAAGCCGCGGCTTAGGCCCAGCGCATTCACGGGCTCCCCCTGGAAGATATTGGGGCGAATATTGATCCGCGCCGTGAGCTCGCCGCCGCGCTTTAAGTGCTGGTAGGCCTGCACCTGTTCGGCGCTGGATAGATCCTGAATGGTGGTCACCCCGCCCCGGCGCGCGGCGTCGAGCACGGCGCGCACTTCCACGAGGCGCTGGGGGAAGGGCTTATCCGGGATGGCCGCCTGCACCAGGCGTACCGCCGCCCCCCGGAGCACGCCGGTGGCGCGGCCAGCGCCATCCCGTTCAATGACGCCCCCCGGGGGGTTCTCCGTGGCGTCGTCGATGCCCGCCGCCGCCAAGGCCAAGCTATTGGCCAAAAAGGCGCTGCGATCAAACTTCGACAGAAGCACGGGGTGGGCCGGGGAGACGGCGTCGATCATGGCGCGGTGCGGGGTAAAGGGTTGGGCCTTTTTCGCCGCCGCCGTGCCAGGGCCGGCCCCCTCATCGCCCTGGGCCCACTGCTCGTAGGCGCCCCAGTCCCCGCGCAAAATCCAGCTGCCCTCCGGGAGTCGCTGCGCGGCAGCGCCTACCCGTTCGCGAAGGCAGGCTTCTGCGTGGCAATCCAGCAGATTCACCCCCACCAGCAAGGCCCCCGTGCTATCGACATGCACGTGCCCATCGTTAAATCCCGGGGTCAGAAAGGCCCCCTGTAGATCTTCCACGAGAGTTTCCGGCCCGATCCACGGTTCTACCGCGGCGTCATCGCCCACGGCGACGATCCGCGACCCCGCCACGGCCAAGGCCTGGGCCCAGGGCTGGGCCGGATCCACGGTGTAGATCTGAGCGTTCCGAAACACCGTATCGGCGTATTGGGCGGCACCCGCGGGGCCGGCGATCAGCATCAAAAGCAGGCCCAGAGGCCCCAAGCACTGCCAAATTTCCCGACGTTTCATAGGCGTCTCTCCCCCGATGACGCGGAAACTCTACGGGGCGAGGGACGAAGGGTCCAGCCAGCGGTGCCCCCCGGCGCCATCGAGAGCGAGCCAGAGGTCAGCCTCGGGAAAACGCTCCGGCGCGTGGGAGACCACAATGCGCGTCATGGACCAAGCGTTAATGCGTCGAGC
>RGAU01000132.1 GCA_009919975.1 Gammaproteobacteria bacterium | reverse complement strand
AGTGCGCCACCAAAGGCACGTCCGTCGCCCCAATTTCTGGAAACACCGACTCGATGAAGGGTAGGAGCCGTTCCCGCTCTCCCACGACCACCAGCACGTCATTCGCGCCGGTTTCGAGCACCCGGTCAACCCGACCCAGGCTCACCCCTTCGGGGGTTTCCACGGACCGACCAATCAGGTCGATCCAGTAAATCTCGTTATCGCTGGCGGGGAGCACGTCCTTCGCCACCGCAAGCAGCGTGCCCGCGAGGGCTTCCGCATCGTTCCGGCTATCACAGCCGGCCAGCTTGCATAAAAACCCCTTCGGCTGGGGAATTACCTGCTCTACGGCGCACCTAACCCACTGATCGCCCTGCTGCTGAAGCCAAGGGCGATAGCTTAGAAGGTTGTCTTCCGGGTCGGTGAAGGACTGAAGCCGGAGCCAGCCCCGCACACCGTGGGCTCGCGTGAGGCGCCCCACCACCACCGGGGCCTCCACCGCAGCGGCCACTAGCCTTCGGCAGCCTCGCCCTGCTTACGCGCTTCCTTCAAAAGCTGCGCGACGCGATCGCTCGTGCCTGCGCCAACGGCCAGCCAATGGTCGACCCGGGCAAGGTCCACCTGCAGCCGAGCTTCCTGACCGCGGGCCACGGGGTTAAAGAACCCGAGACGCTCGATGAAGCGGCCGTCGCGCCGAGCGGCGCTGTCAGCAACATTGATGTGATAAAAGGGACGCTTCTTCGCCCCCGTGCGGGCCAAACGAATCGTGACCATACCGCGCTCGCTACCGTAACGTGTTGCAGCCCTTGAATTTTTCAAGAGCCCTGGGAGATAAAGGCCGCGTAGTCTACGCCAACCCTTACGCCTTGGGAACCGCCTTTGACACCTTTTAGAGGAAAAGGCGCCTAGCGGCGCCGAAGCCCGCCGGGCGGGGGCATGGGCGGCATGCCCCCACCGCCCATGAGGGCACCCATGCCCCGCATCATCTTCTGCATACCGCCCTTCTGGCCCATTTTCTTCATCATCTTTTGCATCTGCTTGTGCTGCTTTAGCAGACGATTGACGTCCTGCACCTGCAGCCCCGAGCCCCGGGCGATGCGCTGCTTGCGCGAGCCGGAGATCAGGTCGGGGAAGCGGCGCTCCTTCGGCGTCATGGCGCAGATCAGCGCTTCCATATGCACGAAGCGCTTTTGATCCATGGACTGCTCTGCCGCCTTGGCCATCTGCCCCATGCCCGGAAGCTTTTCGAGCATGCCCTGCATGCCGCCCATGGACTTCATTTGCTGGAGCTGATCGCGGAAATCTTCGAGATCAAAACCCTTGCCCTTCTTGATCTTCGTGGCCAGGCGCTCGGCTTTCTTGCGATCGAGCTTCTGCTCCGCCTCTTCGATGAGGCTCAGCACGTCGCCCATGCCCAGAATGCGACTGGCCATGCGATCGGGGTGGAAGGGCTCCAAGGCTTCGAGCTTTTCCCCCATGCCGAGGAATTTGATCGGTCGTCCCGTGATCTGGCGCACGGACAGGGCCGCGCCGCCTCGGGCGTCGCCGTCGGCCTTGGACAGGACCACCCCGGTCAGGGGAAGGGCATCGGCGAAGGCCTTCGCCGTATTCGCGGCGTCCTGCCCGGTCATGGCGTCCACCACAAACAGCGTTTCCGCCGGGGCCAGGGCTTCGTGGAGGGTTTTAATCTCCGCCATCATGGCGTCGTCGACGGCAAGGCGCCCCGCCGTATCGACAATAAGGACATCCGCCAGCTGGGTTTTCGCCGCGGCCACCGCATCGCGGACAATGGCTTCCGGGGAGGACAGGGCCTGGCTGGGATGCACCGTCACCCCAACCTGGGTCCCCAGCACCGCCAGCTGCTCTATGGCTGCGGGACGGTAAACGTCCGCGGAGACCATCATTACCCGCTTTTTCTCGCGGGTCTTAAGATACTGCGCGAGCTTCCCAGCGGTGGTGGTTTTCCCCGCCCCCTGGAGGCCGGCCAGGAGAATAATTGCTGGGGGCTTCACGGCGAGGTTCAGTTCGGCGCGCTCCGCGCCCATGACCCGAACCAGCTCTTCGTGAACAATTTTTAGGAAGGCCTGCCCCGGGCTTAAGGCCGAGGACACTTCCATACCCAGGGCCCGGGTGCGCACCGCATCGAGGAAACCCTGCACCACGGAAAGGGCGACGTCCGCTTCAAGAAGGGCCCGCCGGACCTCCCGGAGCGTATCTCCGATATTGTCTTCCGTGAGCTTCGCCTTACCCCCAAGGGCGCGCAGGGTAGTACTGAGGCGTTCCGTTAAGGAGTCGAACATGGGCCGGGGCCTTCAACCGGGGAAAGGCGCGGAGTATAGCAGCGCCCCTCCCCCCGTGCCTTGCCCTCTGCCCGAAACCCGCAGGCCGTGGCACACTGCAAGCCTACTCGCGACGAGGGAGGCGCATGAGCGTCCCGATCCTCGGCCTAATGGCCGTCATCCTCTATCTCCTTGGGGCCGCTCAACAGTTCGCCGAGCTCGTCCGCGGGCAGGCGCCCCCGCCCTGGCGCCGAGCCCTCCCGACCTGGCTTGCGCTCCTGGCCCACGGCGGCGCCGCGGCCGGCATGCTCTTTCCCGGCGGGCAACTCGACCTGGGGCTCTTTCAAATCGGCGCCCTTATGGCCTGGACCATGGTCGCGGTCATGGTCCTGCTTGGGCTCCGGCGCCCCCTAGATACGCTTTTTGTGGTGCTTTTTCCCCTGGCGGCCCTGTCCCTCACCGCCGCCCTAAGCGTCGAAAGCCGCTACGTGCCCCCCAGCGATCCCGCACCAGGCTTCGCCCTCCACGTCATCCTGGCCCTGCTGGCCTACTCCGTGCTAACCGTTGCCGCGGCCCAAAGTTTGTTTCTGGCGTGGCAGGAGCGCGCCCTTCGACGGCGGCAGGCGCGCTGGGTTCTCAAAGCCCTACCGCCCTTACAAACGATGGAAACGGTCCTTTTCGAGTGCGTCGCCCTGGGGCTTTTGCTCCTTACCCTGACCCTCGGTACGGGCATGCTCTTCCTCGAAGATCTCTTCGCCCAGCAGGTGGTGCATCACACCGTCCTGTCCATCGCCTCCTGGGTGGTCTTCGCCATTCTGCTCCTCGGCCGTCACCGCCTGGGCTGGCGCGGGCGCACGGCTATCCGCTGGACCCTAAGCGGCTTCTTCCTACTGGTGCTCGCCTACTTCGGAAGTAAGGTCGTGCTTGAAGTGATCCTCGGCGCCTAGGAGGCTCCTGCCATGGAATCCCTTTCCCTGCCGGTACTCTACGGTCTGATCGCTATCATGATCGTGCTCTCGGCCTATTTCTCGAGCTCTGAGACCGCCATGATGGCGCTCAACCGCTATCGCCTGAAGCACTTGGTGAAGGCGGGGCAGGGGGGGGCGAAGCGTGCGGATGCACTCCTAAAGCGCCCGGACCGGCTCCTGGGCATCATCCTGTTTGGCAATAACGTCGTGAATTTCTTCGCGGGCACGGTGGCTACGCTCATCGCCCTACGCCAGTTCGGAGAGGTGGGCCTCGCCGTGGCCCCCTTCGTGCTGACCTTCGTCTTTTTGATCCTGGCGGAAATCGGTCCGAAGACCATCGCCGCCCATGCCCCGGAGCGCATCGCCTTTCCTTCGGCCTACATTCTGAGCCCGATGCTGCGCCTGCTTTACCCCTTCGTGTGGATTCTCAATGCCTCGGCCAATGCCATCGTGCGTCCCTTTATTAAGGATGCGGGGGACGGGAAGGAAGAGAAGCTCACCCCAGAGGAACTGCGCACCGTGCTTCACGAGGGGGCCCACCTCCCCCTCAAGCGCCGGGGCATGCTGCTGTCGATCTTGGATCTTGAGCACGCCACGGTGGATGACATCATGGTGCCCAAGGCCGATATCTTCGGCATCGACTTGGAAGACGATGTCGACACCATCGTCGAGCAGCTCTGCGCCAGCAGCCATACCCGGGTGCCGGTATATCGAGGCAGCATCAACGACGTCGTAGGGATGCTGCACCTGCGCAACGCCAGCCGCTTTTTGCGCAACCCCGAGCCCACGAAGGCGGCGCTCATGCAGGAAACCCGTGAGCCCTACTTCGTGCAGGAAAATACCCCACTGCACACGCAGCTGCTGAACTTCCAGAAGGAGCAGCGACGCATCGCGCTGGTAGTGGACGAGTATGGCGAAGTGAAGGGGATCGTGACCCTCGAGGACATCCTCGAGGAGATCGTGGGGGAGTTCACCTCAGACCTGGCGGCTCGAATTCCGGAAATCCACCCCCAGGACGATGGCAGCTTCATCATCGAGGGGACGGCGCTGCTTCGGGACATCAACCGGAGCCTGAAATGGGAGCTACCCACCGCGGGGCCCCGGACCCTCTCCGGGCTCGTGATTGAACATCTTGAGTTTATCCCCGAGGCCAGCTGCTGCCTCCGCCTCGGGGCCTACCGTTTAGAGATCCTCCAGGTGAAGGACAACACGGTGCGCAGCGTACGCGTGTTGCCCCCCCCGCCGGCCGGCGCCTAGCCTTCCTTCCAGCGTCGGTTGAGCCCCGCTAGCACGGCCTCGAAGGACGCCGTTACCGTATTACGGCTACTGCCTGCGCCCCAGGTTAGGCCGCCTTCGCTATCCTTCAGACCGACGATGCAGAGCGCCGATGCCCCGGAACCGGAGGACTCGGACTGCTCGTGGTAGTGATCCACGGCAAAACGCTCATTGATGGCCCGCTCCACGGCATGCACGAAGGCCTCGATAGGCCCGTTGCCCTCCCCCTCCGAGCTCAGGGCCTGGCCCGAAACCAGGAGAGACACCTGGCACCGCGTGCCCTCGGAGCCGTCGTCCAGGGTGTGTTGCTCGAGGGAGTAGCGGTCGAGCTGATAGGGCCCTTCCACTTCCAGGTAGGTACGATCGAAGACCCCGCGAATATCCGATGCCCGGAGCTCGCCGCCGCGCTCGTCCGTCACCCCCTGCACCACCTTGGCAAACTCTACGAGCAGGGTGCGCGGTAGGGACAGCTCGAAATGGTTTTCGAGCACGAAAGCCACACCGCCTTTCCCGGACTGGCTGTTGACCCGGACCGTTTCCCGGTAGTGGCCGCCCACGTCCGCGGGGTCGATGGGCAGATAGGGCACCTCCCAGAGGTCCTCCTGCACCTGATTCATCCCCTTCCGGATCGCGTCCTGATGGCTTCCGGAGAAGGCCGTGAACACCAGATCACCGGCGTAGGGATGGCGCTCGTGGACCGGGAGCTTGTTGCAGCTCTCCACCACAGAGCGCACGTGGCGCATGTCCGAGAGATCGATTTCCGGATCTACCCCCTGGGAGAACATATTCATCGCCAGGGTGACGAGATCCGCGTTACCGGTGCGCTCGCCGTTACCAAAAAGCGTGCCCTCGACCCGGTCCGCGCCGGCGAGCAAGCCCAGCTCCGAGGCCGCAATACCCGTGCCCCGGTCGTTGTGGGTGTGGAGGCTCACCGCCACGTAGGGACGCTCGGGAAGGTTTCGGCAGAACCACTCGATCTGGTCGGCATAGATGTTCGGCGTCGCCATCTCCACCGTCGCCGGTAGGTTGATGATCATGTGCCGATCCGGGCCCACGCCCCAGGCCTGAGCCACAGCGGAGCAAACTTCTACGGCGAAATCGAGCTCCGTACCCGTGAAGCTTTCCGGGGAATATTCGAGGATCACCTCCGTTTCCGGGATGCGCGCCACCTCCCGCTTTACGAGCTCTACCCCCTCCAGGGCAAGATCGATGATCTCCTGGCGGGACTTGCCAAAAACCACCCGACGCTGAAGCGTGCTGGTCAGCTCTTCCCGAGCCTGGCAGAGCACCTGGATGGTGACGGCCTCGGGGATGCGATTCTCCGTGATGATCTTGCGAACGAAATCAAAATCCGTTTGCGACGCCGCGGGGAAGCCCACCTCGATTTCCTCAAGGCCAAGGGACAGCAGCAGATTCCAAAAGCGGAGCTTTTCCTCGGGCCTCATGGGATCAATTAGGGCCTGGTTACCGTCTCGAAGGTCCACGCTGCACCACCGCGGCGCCTTCGTGATGGTCCGGCTGGGCCACTGGCGATCGGGCAGATCGATGGGCTGGAAAGGCCGGTATTTCTGAAAGGGCATGGCGGCGTTGCGACCACCGGCCCGATTGAAGGAATAGCTACTGCGACTCATGGCTGCGCTCCTAAGCTCCCCGCGCCCGCGCGAGGTGGCTAAAGTGTAATCGATCGGGAGGTTTTAGGGGGCCGTTGGCCCCGGAGCGAGTTAGTTGGCCGGCAGCGCCGGCAGTCGTAGTAGGGCGCACAGCGCCGCGCTGCGCAGGGGCGCAGAAGCGGTGAGTTGCTGGCGGTTCGGGCGGTGGGCCACGAAGTCTCTCCCTTTAGACGGCCTCAACGCTAGCACCGGGCGCCCCGGCGGCGCAAGGCGCCGAAGCGCTCCAGCGGCCCTAGGCTTCAGGCTGGATCGCCGCAATCACGCTACGCGCCCGCCCCCGCGCCTCGTCTACAGAAGCGCCCAGGGCTAGGGCCACGCCAAGACGGCGCCGGCCCGCCAGGTCAGGCTTGCCGAACAAGCGCAGGTCACTCGTGGGCACGGCCAGCGCTTCCGCAAGATTGCCGAGCCGGGGCGCGATGCCCTCCCCTTCCAGGAGCAGCACCGCCGATGCCGCCGGCCCACGCGATTCAAGGCCCGGAATCGGTAGGCCCAAAATCGCCCGGGCATGCAGTTCAAACTCTGAAAGACTTTGGGAAAGGAGGGTGACGAGGCCCGTATCGTGGGGCCGGGGGGAGACTTCGCTAAACCAGACCTCATCCCCCTTAATGAAAAACTCCACGCCAAAAAGCCCGAAGCCCCCTAGGGCCTCGGTAACAGCGCCGGCGTAGGCCTTAGCCTTCTCCAAGGCACCCGGGGCCATGGGCTGGGGTTGCCAGGACTCTCGGTAATCGCCGTCCACCTGCACGTGGCCGATGGGGTCGCAAAACAGCGTTCCATCCCGGTGACGCAC
>RGAU01000131.1 GCA_009919975.1 Gammaproteobacteria bacterium | reverse complement strand
GCTCGCTGAGCCAAGCATTAGGCTGGTGAGAAGGCATAGGGCATTGAGGTTTTTCATGGCGATCGCTCCTTTTAAAACGCCACCCTAGCAGGCATGGTTTCGGCCCAAGTCCGCGCAAGGGAGGGTGGTCAAGGCGATCGGATGGACGGCGTCCTTTGTAAGTAGCGGCTGCGATAACTGTCAGAGGCATTGACACGGGCCCGCTTCGGACGCTTCCGCGCGCTGCCTAGGAGCGGCCCCGCCGCTAGGCGGGGCTTATTTGCGTCAAGAAGGTGAGATGCCGCGATTACTGTCGAGACCAGTGATGGTGCGCGATCTTCCACTGACCTTCGTTTTTTACGAGTACCAATGTTGACCATGCTCTCATCGGTGGGTTGGCCGGCTGTCCAGCGTTTGCCGTGAAATAAATCTGGGTGAAGCTGGCAACCGCCGTCGCTCCGTAGATTCGGATCTCGGGATCCTCAATGAGGATAAGCCGTCGCGTGGCGTCGCCGTAGGCGGCTAGGTCGGCGTCATGATTAAACTGCTGCGAAGCCAGATTAGTGTCCTGATTTCTTTTACGCACGGCCCCGACGATCTGAACACGATCCTTTCGAATCATGGCGGCTTGGGCGCCTAGATCTGACTCGAGATTATTCCAACGCTCTATTGCGGCTCGTACGTCGCTGGCGTCATCGGCTTTCGCAGAAAGGGAAAAAAAGGCGATCCCAAAAAAGAGGGAAAAGAGTACGGTTTTAGCGGACACAGATTTTCTCCTTGAAAGGGTTCTCATATAGCAGAATGCCTTAACTTCCATGAGGGGAAGTGACTCGCGTTCAAATTTTGCTTCCGATTCCGACAAGAGGTTGTTTTCGTCAGCCGTATTGACTGATTTCGTCAGCTCAACTTTTGACAGCAATGCCACTGCGTCTGCCCGAAAATTTTGCGATCGATTCGCGCACGGTTCTGAAAATTTCTCTTACAGAATTTGGAAGCTTGAATTTCAGTTTTTGCCGGCCGTCGTGTGCTATCCGAAGGGAAAACACAGGCGCAATGAATCATTGTAAAGATCCCCATTGATGAACGCTTTTGCGTCATCTAAACCATAAATGGGGACTTTATTTATGAAACGGTTTCTAAAAATTGCCTCCGCCGCGTTGGTGGCCACCAGCGCGCTGTCCGCTGTCGCAGCGCCGCATGATCCTATTGCTGAATATCGTGTTGAAGCCATTCCATTTTCTTTTCAACCCGGAAAAAGCATGGATGACTTGATGGCCCTGAAAGAAGAGTTTGGGAAGCTTTCAGAGGAGGGTGATACCCAGTACAGCGCTTATATTATGACGCCGCACTTCGTGAGCCAGGGCAGTGGCCCTATAGAAAACGACTATGACGGTGTTTGGATTGGAGTTGCTCCAAATGCGACTGCAATAGCGAAGGGGTTTCGTAACTACCTTGAAAATGGGAGCCGCCTCGAATCGAAGTTTCAAAAGGTCATTTCCTTCCGACAACGCATGCTAAATCGAGGGGAAATTATTCATCGCGGGAACGACGAGGACGCAGAAGGGCCAGTTTTTGCCATGTTCAGTACCTGTCGCCTAAAGGAGGGGGCGTCAAGGGCGTCCATGCGAGCGGCGAATAGCGCCTGGTCTGCGCGGGTCGCTGAATTGGGGCTGAAAAGTTCGTCTCATGTCTGGTGGGCAGGCTTTGGCGTTCCGGACGCGCTTCAGGGCGCTTTCATCACCGCGAGATTTTTTCCCAATATTGAAGCTTGGGGTGAGTCGAACGATAGCCTATACGCCAACGGTATGTTCATGACAGCAGAGTGGCGCGCTATGAGAGAAACGATGAGCTGCGGTCCTGCCCGCACCTACCTTGGAACCGCCTTCTACGAAGCTGAGTAAACCGCCTAGCCCGCTGGCGCCGTCGCAATAGCCAGCGGGCTAGCTCTCGATTCTCCGGGCCACCTAGAGGCCGGGGCGTCTCCAGCGACGGAGATTTTGCCGGTCCTCCAGAGTTCGTCTGTGCTTGTATCGAGTCCGCTCGGGAGAGGACAGCCCTTTGGGCGCGCGCTAAGCTGATAGCTCATTGGTTCGGGCAAATGGCGCCATGAACCCGATTCCTCGAAGCGAGTACCCGCGGCCGCAATTGCGTCGAGCCGAGTGGCGTTGCCTTAATGGGCTATGGAGTGTTCGAGGCGACGATCGCAGAGTGGGGTTGCTTAAGGGTTGGCACCGCGCAGGATTAGGGCCGGAAGCGCTTTCCATTATTGTGCCCTTTACCCCGGAAGCGCCGGCCTCCCAGGCGGAAGCGTTGCGTGGCCTACCTTGCCTTTGGTACGAGCGGGAGTTCGACGCGCCCCCCTGGGGAGGCCCGATCATGCTGCACTTGGGTGCGGCGGATCATTGGACGCGAGTTTTCCTCAACGGCGAGGAAGTGTGGCAGCACCGCGGGGGCTACGCGCCGTTTTCCTTCGAGATCTCCCATGCCCTGCGCCCGGGGCGTAACCGGCTCTCCGTCACGCTGCTTCACAATGAGGTAGTCGTTGCGGATCAGACGGTTGGCGTGGACCAGCGCGCGGAGGCGCGCCTAAGTTTCGCGATTCCAGATCCGCAGCTTTGGGCGCCCGAGCACCCGACCCTCTACGACGTGTGGGTAGTCCTCGAAGATGAGCTTGACGGCCAGGTTGATCGGGTAGAGGGCTATATCGGCCTTAGGGAGCTCTCCTGGGACAGGGATGGCCTGCACCTAAATGGCGAAGCCCTCTTTCTTCGAGGCGTGCTTGACCAAGGCTATTTCCCTGAAGGCTGGTATACCGCCCGGCCAGCGATGAGGCGCTGCGGCGGGATGTAGAGCTCACCCTTGCCCTTGGCTTCAGCTGCGCTCGAAAACATCAAAAAGCCGAGGACCCTCGTTATCTTTACTGGGCTGATCGCCTGGGGCTGTTGGTCTGGGCAGAAATGCCCTTGGGGCGCATTTTTTCCACGGAGCTGGTTGAAACCCTCACCCAGGAGTGGATGTCCCTCCTTAAGCGGGACCGCACCCATCCCTCTTTGGTCACCTGGGTTCCCTTCAACGAGTCCTGGGAGGTGTGGCACCAAGGGGACCGGCCGGAGCAGCGTGCCTGGGTGGATAGCATCGTCAAGCTTACCAAGGCGTTGGACCCCTTCCGTCCCGTGGTGGGTAATGATGGATGGGAATATTCCTCGGGAAATTTTTGGACCTTGCATCTCTACGAGGAGGATCGCCCCCTGGAGGATCGCCTAGCGGCGCTGCGGCAGGCGCCCGAGTCGACCGTGACAAGCGATTGGGGAGGGGCCCCGGGCAGAGCGCGGCGCGGCGCCCTGCCCGGGGCCGAGGTCTCAATGCTTCCCATGCTCCTCACGGAGTGCGGTGGTATTGGCTTTGGGGATGCGGGTGGAGGCGCCTTTGCCTTCGGGGATATTCCGGAAACGGAGCATGCGTTCCAACGCCGCATCGAACAAACCCTAGGAGAAATTGCTGCCAGTCCCTCTTTAGCAGGCTATGTTTGGACCCAGCTCACGGATGTCCAGCAGGAGATTAATGGGCTTTTAACCTTTGACCGGCAGCCTAAGCTGGCCCTAGAGACCCTTCGCGCTTTATTTTCCCAAGCAGGCGCCCGTCCCTAAGCGTTCGGTCGCCTTTCTTCTCCCATGGAGCATGGACGATGGCGGACTTTTACCAGGCAGGACACAGGGCGCTACAGGAGGAGTTCAAGTCCGCGGCGCTTGCCGATCGGTTGCGGGAGGTCATCGTCCGCCCTGCCTTGGACGCAGACGCTCAGACCTTCATCGAGCAGCAGGACCACTTTTTTCTATCCACCCTTGGGGCAGACGGCTTTCCAACGGTCTCCTACAAGGGGGGGGATGTAGGTTTCGTGAAAGTCCAAACCCCGGAGACCCTCCTCTTTCCTTGCTTCGATGGCAATGGCATGTGGCTGTCCATGGGCAATATTCAAGATCACGATAAAGTCGGCCTGTTGTTTATCAATTCCGTAGTGCCCCACCGAGTGCGTGTCCAGGGTGTTGCGACGTTGGTTCGGGCCCCCGCTATCCTGCGGCTGTGGCAGGACGTTGGGCTGGCCGTACAGGTGAAGATTAGGAGCACGTGGATTAACTGTCCGCGCTACATCCATCCCATGGAAAAGCGAGGGCAATCCTTGCACGTGCCCAGTCCGGATCGGGAGACCTTACCTGCGGAATGGAAATCCTTGGATCTGGTCGCTGACGTGCTGCCGCCGCAGCCCCTTGAAGTGAAGAAGTAGGGCCGCTTGGGGAAAATAGAGCAGGAGGGGAGCCCATGACCGATAGTCCAGCGCAACGGGCAGTCGATGCCGCTTATGAGGCGCTCCAGGCCGAGTACGTGGCGGCGAATCCCAAGAGCGCCGCGGCGTTTGCGGCGGCGAAGGATGCAGGCATCGCCGGCGGCACCAATCGCGCCTCCGTGTTCTATGCGCCCTTTCCCCTAACTTTTGTGGATGCCCAGGGGGCGACGGTGGAAACGGCCGATGGGCAGAAACTCACGGACCTATTGGGGAACTTCACCGCCGGGCTCTTCGGCTTCTCCCCGGCGCCGGTACAGGCGGCGGTTCAAAACGCTATGGCGCATGGCCATGCCCTCGGCGGGGGACCGAACCTTTACGAGGCTGAGGCGGCCCGCAAGCTCACGGCGCGCTTCCCCTCCATGGAGCAGATCCGCTTCACCATGACGGGTACGGAGGCGAATACCTACGCTATCAACACGGCGCTGGCGGTCACTGGTCGGCGCAAAATCCTGGTTTACGACGGGGCCTATCACGGCGCCTGGATTCATGGGGGCCGCTCCGCCGGGCCGTTAGATACCCCCTACGAGAAGATCACCGTGCCCTATGGCAACGCTGATCTCATCGCTCGCACCATTGAGCAGAACGCCGGGGACCTCGCCGCCGTCATCCTCGAGCCGGTGATGGTGAATCCCACCACCTACCTGAAGCGCGTGGCTCCTAAGGCCTATCTTCACCGTATCCGGGAAGCCTGCACGGCAGCGGGCTGCGCCCTCATTTTTGACGAAGTGATGACGTCGCGCTTGGCCCCCGGGGGCGCGCAGGCCCTGGTGGGCGTCACGCCGGACATGACCACCATTGGTAAGTATTTTGGGGGCGGGCTGCCCTTCGGCGCGTTTGGTGGGTCCCGCGCTTGGATGGCGCGTCACGATCCTTTTCATCCCCAGACCATCAACAGCGGCGGCACCTTTAACCAGAATGCCCTGTCCATGGCAGCGGCGGTGGCGGTGCTCGATGAGCTCTGGTCCCCGGAGCAGTGCGTGGCCCACAACGCGCGGGGGGATGCGCTCCGGGAGGCGATCAACCAGCTTGGGCAGCAACATGGCGCGCCGCTCCAGGCCTGTGGCACGGGAAGCCTCATCACGCTGATCTGGCAGAAGGATCCCGTGATTGGTGAGATCGGCAATGAGACGGTCGCCCATGAGCTGAATATTTCCGCCCATCCTGCCGTGCGGCTGCTGCCTGCGCTCTTCTGGTTCTATATGGTCCTGCGGCACGACTTCCTCGCCGGCAGCCCGCGGCTGAACTACCTGACGCTGCCGACGGCGCTGACCGAGGCCGACTACGACCGATTCCTGTCGGCTTTGAACGACTTCCTTGCGCGCAATCGAAAGTTGCTTGGGCTCTTAGCTGAAGAGATGGTTTAGGGAAAGGCTTCTCTAAGTACCTCTATTTGCTCGGCCAGATATACCCTAAAGGCCTCGTGCTGCTTGTCTTCGAGGGCATTCAGCATGGTGTCTTCGAAGGCGTTAAATCGTCGTTTTTGTGCCCGCGCTATTTTCTTTTCCAGATCGGCTCCGCCGCGTCGCAGCACCTTTTCCGTATCCGACCTTAGGCTTCTTAGGCAATCAGCGAGGGATGATTGAAAGAGGTCCCGCTGCTCTTGGGTCATTTCAATGCTGAGGATTTTTTGCGCCAGGGAAGGGGTCAGCCAGCCAGGGAGCGTCGGGCTCTCTTCTCCATGAGCGAAATGGCTAAAGAGGCATAGAGCCAACGTCAACAGAATGGGACTGCTTCGGCGCACTGTAGGCATGGCGTTCATGGGTAGGCTCCCGTTTTTACAAGTTCGGTAGAGCAAAGAGTAGGGGCTTTCGGCTTAGTTGGTCGAGTCAGGCCCGTTAATCGAAAGGCTCAGCGTGCCGCTTCCGTAAGGAACCCTTCGTACCCCTCATCTGCGACCTCGGTCAGGCGCTTGAAGTAGGTGGAGCCATTCAGGTGGCCCAGGAACTGCCGGGGCTTTCCGGGAATATTGGCCCCGAGGTACCAGGAGTTGGTACGGGGGTAGAGGGTGCCGGCGGCAATGCCCTGAATTTCCTCGTCCCAAAGGGTTTCTGCTTCCGGCGTGGCTTCGATGGCGCCGAGGCCGGTACTGCGTAGGTGGCTGATGCACCGCCCGATCCAGTTCACCGTGCACTCCCCGCCAAGGGGCATGGTGAAGAAGACCCCTGGGGAGCCGGGCCCGTGGACCATAAACAGGTTCGGGAAGTCTGAAATAGCCGTGCCCAGGTAGGTTTCGAAGCGATCGGCCCATTTCTCCTTCAGGCTCACGCCGCCCCGACCCTTCGGGTTGATGGCCAGCATGGAGCCGCTGACGGCGTCGAAGCCCGTGGCCAGCACGAGCACGTCGATGGGATGCTCGCCCGCGCGGGTTCGAATGCTCGTTGCGGCGAAGGTTTCGATGGGGTCTTCCCGCAGATCCACCAGGGAGACATGGGGCAGGTTGTAGGTCTCGAAATAGCCGTTGTCGAGGATCATGCGCTTCGTGCCAATGAAGTAGTCCGGGAGCAGCTTCCGGGCCGTTTCCGGGTCCTTAACCGTTTCGCGGATTTTCCCCCGCACGAATTCCGAGACTTCTTCGTTCAGCGCTTCCTTCGTGAGCACGCCGCGATAGCTGTTGATCAGCAGTTGCATGCCCCCCTCGGCCCACATTTGCTCGTAGCGCGCCTGGCGTTCCTCCGCCGTGGCGTCCTGGGCCCGAAGCTTGGTGGTGGGGAAGGGCGACCCGCCCCGAT
>RGAU01000014.1 GCA_009919975.1 Gammaproteobacteria bacterium | reverse complement strand
AGGCCGGTCCCTCGGTCGGCCATGACCTCCACCACCATGGGCACGGCAGCAGCGGTCATGAGCCCGGCGAGCACGTAGACCTCCCGCGCGGCGGTGACTCGGGAGCGCTGATGGTAATCCGGAGAGAGCTCGGCGCCCCAGGCCGCGTGGGGCAGGGAAATAAGCGTTGCGCCGAGGAAAAATAGGGTGAGCCAGAGCAGGAAGTAGGCAAGCCCCACCCCTGGGTCCGGCACGAAAAGCTGCCAGGCCCCGAGCATCATCAGCGGCACCCCAAGGATCAGAAAGGGTCGCCGGCGCCCGAGGGGGGAGCGAAAGCGATCGGAGAGCTCCCCAATTAGCGGATCGGTAATGACGTCTGTGAAGCGCGCCAGCATGAGCATGGTACCCACGGTAGCCAGCGGCAGGCCGAGGGCGCCGGCGTAGTGCGCGGGAATCCAAATGGACAGTGGGTAGCCGATGACGGCGAGCGGTAAGCCCAGGGTGCCATGGCCCCAAACGGTGCGAAGGGGCAGCGCGGTGGCGCTGCCCGTATGCTCTTTCGACATAAAGCCCCTCCCCAGGTAGCTCCCTGGAGTCTAGGGCCTTAGGCCTTAGGGGGGAACAGCCGTTGGCCCCGGAGCACAAGCCATAGCACGGCGACGGGATTGCCCAGGCACGCCAGCGCAAGCACCCAGACCCCGGCCCCCAGGGGCGAGGGCTCGAAATGGAAGATGATCAGGGCGAAAACCAGCACCCCTAGGTAGAAGTCCGCGAGGGTGATCTGGCCCCAGGGGTTGGCGAGGAGCGCACCGGCCCCCGCCGTGCCCTGAGCCAGGAGCGTTTGTGCCAAAAGGGCGATAAAGGCCAGGGCTCCTAGGATGGCAAGGCGTTGACCCATGGTCATAATTTAGCTCTCCGGGTTCTGCGTGGCGGCGAAGCGTTCCGCAAAGCGGTGACGCCGGCGATAGGGGTAGACGTCCATCACAAAGCCTTGCTGGATGGAGGTCTGTAGACCCCGCCAGTAGGCTGCGTCGAAAATTTCCCCATGGAGCTGGGTAAAGAGGCGCTTGATGCGCGGATTGGCGAAGAGAAAACGCGGGAACTCCTCCGGGAACACGTCGAGGGGTCCCACGGAATACCAGGGTTCGGCGGCCATCTCTTCTTCCGGGGTCCGCGGCTCCGGAATTTCCCGGAAGTTCACCTCCGTGAGATAGCTGATCTCGTCGTAGTCGTAGAACACCACGCGACCGTGGCGCGTGACCCCAAAGTTCTTCAGGAGCATGTCCCCGGGGAAGATGTTCGCCGCCGCGAGCTGGCGAATGGCGTTGCCGTACTCATCGAGGGCGCTCTTGATGTCCTCTTCGCTGGCCTGTTCCAGATAGAGGTTCAGCGGCGTCATTTGCCTTTCCGTGTAGCAGTGATGAATCACCACCGCGTCCTCTTCCAGGGTGACGGACTCCGCAGCCACGGCGAGGAGTTCCGCTAGGAGCTCCGGATCGAAACGGTCCCGAGGCAAGCGAAGGTTGGTGAATTCCTGCGTATCCGCCATGCGGCCGACGCGATCGTGGAGCTTGACCAGCTCGTAGGAGGCCATGACCTGGCTTCGGCTCGTATGCTTCTGGGGCGGGAAGTGATCTTTGATGATTTTAAAGACCGTCTGGAAGCTCGGCAGCATGAACACGGCCATGACCATGCCCTTGATCCCCGGGGCCAGGATAAAGGGGTCGTTGGACTGATCGAGATGGTCGAGAAAATCCCGGTAGAACTCCGTTTTGCCGTGGCGGTAGAAGCCGATGGCGGTGTAAAGCTCGTGGATGGGCTTCCCGGGAAGGAGGGTATGCAGATATGCCACGAGGGCGGCGGGATTGGGCGTATCCACGAGGAAGTAGGAGCGGGTAAAGCTGAACACCATGGACAAATCGTTCTCTGCGGTGAGCATGGCATCGACGATGAGCGCCCCCGCTTCATTGTTCATGATGGCGATGGCAACGGGATGCCGGGCCCCTGCGCCCTGGAGTTCGCCGACGAGATAGGCCCCTTTGTTTCGGAAGAACACGGGCGTGAGCAGGGTCAGACGACACCCGGCGCCCGTGGGGGCCTCGCTCCCAAAGGCGGCGTCGATAGCCTGCTTCAGGTACGCCGCATCCCGGGAGCTGTCCTCCCAGGGCGCAGCGAAGGCGTAGTCCGTGAGTAGCTGATCGCAGATGGCTGCCCAGCTTTCCGGCGCCGTGGCTTCGTAGCTACGGGTGGGGCAATCCGCCGGGTCCGCCGCTGCGGGCGGGGCTACGGAATGGACGAAAAGATTGTCGTCGAGCACCGCTTCGTGGTCCCAGAGGCGGCAGTAGATCGAGTTAAAGAAGGTCTCCGCCAGCTCCCGATCCCCCCTTCCCTCGCAGAGGGCGGGATAGGCGTCCCGGGCGGCTCGCCATACCGTGAGGCTCGGCTGGCCTGCAAGGCGAAGGTCCGAGACTACCCGTCCCACGGCTTTGGCATAGCTTTCGATACGCGCCATGGAGGCCGCCTGTCCGTCGGCCCAGGCCGCCGCTTCAAAGCGCGCTTCGGCGCCCCGGGTGATTTCCCGAAAGCGCTTCCGGTAGGCCTCAAAGCCTTGGAGCACGTGTTCGGCGATGGCAACGCCGCGACGCCGTTCGTCATCCGTGGGGGCAGTCATAGAAGGGCTCCAAGGTGGCTCCAGTGGGGGAGGAGGTGATCGGTGAGTTCGGGCCAGCGCTCCGGGCAGTCGGCGGTGAAGTGCACCGTGGCAACCCCCGCGGCGCGGCCTGCAGCAAGGTCTAGGCCATGATCGCCGAGCATCACGGAAGCGTCGGGGCCGAGGCGCCACTGCCGGAGCAGCTGGTGGAGGGCGTCGGGGCTGGGCTTGGGCTCGGCGCTTTCCCGGCCCAGCACGGCGCTTGGGGCAAAAAGATCGTCGAGGCCTAGCTGTGCGAGCGTGAGATGGGCGTTAGCCACGCTGTTTCGCGTCACCACGCCCAGGTGCCCACCCCGATCCCGCAGCGCCTCTAGGGCCTCGCGAATCCCCGGTTGGGGACGGCACTGGGCAATGAGCTCTGCCTCCAGGGCTTCGAGGCGAGCGCCGAGGGCCTTGGCTTCCGGTGCCGGGCGAGAGGCCAGGTATTCGAGAATCAGGACCCCCTGCGGGAGCCCCAGCGCTTCCCGAAGACCATCGAAGTCATGGACGGGCAGGGCTAGGGTGCCGTCGAGGTCGAAGATCCAACCTTGCCGTCCCCGAAGGCTCATGGGGCGCCGGGCAGGGCCGCCAGCAGCGCTGCGTTTTCCTCCGCCGTGCCCACGGTGATGCGCAAGCGCTGCCCCAGGGCCCCGGGGAAGTGGCGAACCAAGATGCCCGCCGCTTTGAGTTGATCCTTGATCGTCGCGGCATCGAGCGCGGAAGGCACGGTTGGGAAGAGGAAATTGGTTTGGGATGGGGGCGCTTCGTAGCCCCGGGCCGCGAGCGCCGCCTTCAGCGCCGCCCGGTCCCGGCGCACCTTCGCCCAGTTGTCGTGCGCCCAGGCCTGATCTTCAAGCGCTGCCGTCGCCAGCGCTTGGGCGATGGCGTCGACGTTGTAGGAGTCTCGGGTTTTCGTGAGCATGGGCTCGAGGAGGCTCGGCTGCGCGAGGCCGTAGCCAAAGCGAAGTCCGGCGAGGGCATAGCCCTTGGATAGGGTACGGAGCAGCAGTACCCGGTCGTGGCGCTGAATAAGCCCGAGGGCCGCCGCTTTTTGGTCCTCGTCGATGAAATCCACGTAGGCCTGGTCGATGAGCACCACCCCTGAGAATTGGCTGAGGAGCGTTTCGAGGGCGCCCTCGCTAAAGAGGCGCCCCGTCGGGGCATGAGGGTTCACCAGGCAGAACAGTCCCGCCCCAGCGGCTTCGGCCCGGGCGCCGAGGTCCTCGGGAAGGGCAAAGTCCGCTTCCAGGTCGAAGGTGACCGTGGGGCAGCCCTGCACCGCGGCTAGCACGGGGTAGAGGGAATAGCTCGGCTCCGTAGTGGCCAGGGGCTGGCCCGGCTCGAGGTAGGTGGTGATGAGCAGACGCAGTAGCTCATCGCCACCGTTGGTGGCCATCACCCAGTCCGCGGTCAGGCCGTGGAGCGCTGCAGCGGCCTCCCGAAACCCTTGGGCGAAGGGGCTGGGATAGCGGCGGAGGGTGGCCACGTCGAAGCGCGCGAGGGCCTCGGCAATGGCCGGGCTCGGCGCGTAGGGGTTCTCATTGGTGTTGAGCTTGATGACGGACCCGTCCTGGGGCTGCTCGCCGAAGGTATAGCCGGTCATGGCCCGAAGGGCGGGGCGCTCAAAGCGGTTCACGGGTGGGGGCTCCGAAAACGGGGAAAGGGCGCAGTGTACGCGCCGCGAGGAGCCTGGGGGAGGGGCAAAAAAACGGCCGCCCGAGGGCGGCCGTTGGGACCTGCGAGGCTTCGCCTTAGAAGTTGAAGCCGAGGGTTGCGCCGTAGAGGCGCGGCTCGATGAGGAACGCGTTGGTGAACAGGCCAGAGGACGGGTCCGTCTGGTAGCTACCCACGATGTTGTCGTCGTTCATGAGGTTTTGGCCGAAGAGGCGCAGGTTCCACCGCTCGTCGGCGCTGGTCAGGGTCACCTGGGCATTCACCACGTCCCAGGAATCGATGAGATCCTGCGGGCGGTTGAAGGCGGTGGTGTAGAACTCGTCCTGCCAGTAGTAGTCGATGCGGCTGGTGAGGCTCATGCCGTTACCGAAGAAGTGCGTGTACTGGCCACCGCGGGAAGGCCCCGGAGGCGAGCACGCCTTCCACCGCAGCGCAGCTGCCGATGGCGGAATCGGCAACGCCGGGGGTGGCCGCAAGGGAGGCACCGGCGAGGGAGCCCGCGGAGAAGGGCCCAAGATCCGTGCCCGTGGGCAGGTAGAAGCCACCGGCGCCGGCTACCGCTGCCACGAAGGGCAGGTTGGCGGAGAGGGGGCCGTTGCCACCCCAGGCCACGGCGCAGTTGGCCGTGGAGAGGGGATCCTTCAGGAGCGTGAGGTCCTGACGGCCCTGCGCGGGATCCCGGGGGTCCACCGTTTCCGTGTCACCGAGCTCGGTCTTCAGGGACGAGATGGAGGCGTTAAACACCCACTTCTCGTTCGGGGCAAAGATGAATTCCCCTTCCACCCCGTAGATCTCAGCGTCCGTGTTCTCGTTTAGCGAGGTCCGGTTCACGATCTTGCCGATCTGAAGATCGCCGTAATCGTAGAAGAAGGCGTTGATGTTCGCCTGGAGTCGGCCGTCCAAGAGGGTGTTCTTGGTGCCGATTTCAAAGGCGTCGATCTCTTCGTTATCGAAGGTGCCCGGGGTGTTACCGAACAGCGCCGAATCCACCGGAGGGTTCAGGCCACCGGCCTTGAAGCCCAGGGAGTAGGACGCGTAGATCAGCGTGTCGTCGGTGAAGCTGAGGTCCGGCGTCCAGTCCACCACGAAACGGCCCGTGACGGCGTCGAAGTCCTGGCTGTCATCCCGATAGAGCTGGGCCCCGGGGGTGGAGGGATCACCGTCGTAGTTGCCCGCGGCGGTCGCGGCGGTCAGCAGTTCGGTAATCGTGGACACCGGGGTGGCGCTGCCATCGTTGCCGATGAAGGTGGTGGAGCCGTCGAGACCGGTGATCTGGAGGGCGCCGGAAAGGAGCGGCACCTGGCGATCCCGGAGCGACTTCTTGTCGTTGGAGTAGCGCAGCCCCAGGGTCACCTTCACGGTTTCGGAAACGTCGTAGTACGCCTCCCCGAAGATGGCCATGGACTCGAGACCGTAGAAATCCGTCTCGCTGATGAAGTGGGGCGTGCCGCCGCTGGCGAAGGCCGTGGTCGGATCCAGCGCGCCGGCGCCGAGGGCACCCAGGGAGCCGAGGACCACGTTGCCGTAGTCGAGGCCGGAAGCCTGCACCACGTAGTCGTTCTCCGTCTCGAAGTCGAGATAGTAGGCGGACACGAGGAAGTTGAAGGGTCCATCGAAGGTGGACTGGAGGCGAAGCTCCGCGCTCCACTGTTCGGAGTCGGCGGAGGAAATATCCCGAGCCGAAGCCGTGTCATCGAGGACGAACTCCCCGCCGTGGGCCCCAAGGGAAACGTTCGCATCCGGGATGGTGCTGAACCACAGGGGGCCGCCGTCCTGGGTGCCGAAGTATTGGCAGGCCGCGGAGAAGAGGCCACAGAAGCCAGCGGGAATCACGCCTTCCCCGGAATCCCCGGCGGTGCCGTTGTAGTCCATGCGGGAGAAGACTTCCGTTTCCTGGGACGCCAGGATCAGGGTGCTGGTGTAGTCGTTGTTCCACGCATGCTCGATGGTGGCCGTGAAGAGCTGCTCTTCCGCGTTGTACTCGGGATCGAAGCGTGCAGCGATATCCCGGTAGTCGTCGGGGTTGCTGTCCGCTACGGGCTCGAACACGTTGAAAGCGCCAAGCTGAGGGACGCCAAAGGCGCCGAGCACGAGGTTCGACGCAAAGAGGCGACCCAGGGTGGCGTTCGGGTTGATGGATTCCGTGGCCACTTCCGTGGGAAGGCAGCCGAGGACGCCCGAGGGATCCTGCTTGCAGAGCTGCTTCTGGGACCGGGACCGGCTGGAATCCTCGTCGAAGATCGAGGCCATGAGGTCGATGGTGGTGGCGTCGCTGGCTTCCCAGCGGAAGGAACCGCGGAGGGAGTATTGCTCCCGGCCGTCGATGTTGTTCCCCGTGGTGACGTTGTTCGTGTAGCCCTCGCGCTCGGCGCTGCCGGAGACTTCTCCGAGCACGGGCTTGGCGGTTTTCAGGTTCACGGCGCCGCCGGTGGAGTTGCGGCCAAAGAGCGTGCCCTGGGGACCGCGGAGAATTTCCACCTGCGCCATGTCGTAGTACTCGGTCTCAAAGAGGCGAGGCGACTGGAGGTAGACGTCGTTGACGTGCATAGCGACGCCGGAATCACCGCTGGAGGCGGTGAGCAGGGTGCCGATGCCGCGGATCTGGAAGTTGCTGCCGCTGAAGTTGCCCTTGCTGAAGGACACGTTCGGGACGCTGAACTGAAGATCGGCGAAGGCATCGATCTGCCGAGCCTCGAGGGCGCTGGCGTCGAAGGCGGAAACGGAGATGGGCACGTCCTGGACCGATTCGGACCGCTTCTGCGCGGTGACCACAACTTCTTCGATCAGGCTTGCCCCGTAGGCGAGGGGCATGCTGGCGGCGATAGCCGCAAGCGAGCCGCCTGCCTTAAGCAGGAAACTGCGTGATTTCATGACGAACTCCCCTGTGATGATTCCCGTATTACATTCTCGGGTAGTGCTACTGCGATCACCCCTCGGGGGTTCCAAGGCGCGATCAGCGTGGGGGTTAGGACATCAAGCCTGCGATGGCCTTAGATTGTTGAAACTCCCCCGAAACAAATTTAACAGGATTCTCCGCGAGGTAAAGCACTGAGGGGGCGCCGGTGGATGAGAGCGGGGAGGGCGGTGCGGGCCCGGGATAGGGCACTGGTCGTGAGGGTGGTGAGGCCGACGGCAGGAGCCTCTCCGAGGTCCAGCGCCACCCGGCCCCAGGGGTCGATGACCAGGCTGTGGCCGAAGGAGCGGCGGCCGCTGCCGTGGTCGCCGCACTGGGCGGCTGCGATGAGCCAGCACTGCTGTTCGATGGCGCGAGCCCGCAGCAGCGGATGCCAGTGGGCCCGCCCCGTGCTTTCCGTAAAGGCCGAAGGGACCGTGAGCACGGTGGCGCCTTTCCCGCGCTGGCGCTCAAAAAGCAGGGGGAAGCGAAGGTCGTAGCAAATGGCGAGGCCCACGGTGAAGCCTTGGCTATTCGTGAGAACCAGCTGCTCGCCAGCGCCCGTGTTTTCCCCTTCATCGAGGCGCGTGCCGTCGGGGAGATCGACGGAAAAGAGGTGGAGCTTGCGATAGGCCGCCTTAAGCCGCCCCTCTTGATCGAGGTGTAGGGCCGTGTTGTAGGTGCGCGCGTTATCGAGGGCTTCCGGGAAGCCGCCAAGGAACAGCTCGACCTTGAGGCTTTGGGCGAGGTGCTGGGCCCAGGAAAGGAGGGGGCCTGCGGGGGCCCGGGAGCCGACGGACGGTAGGGCTTCGGCGATGGCCAGCCGTCCCGCTAAGGGCCCTAGGTAAGCAAAACCCTCGGGAAGAAATAGCGCCTCGGCCCCGGCGGCAGCCCCCTGACGGATCAGGGTTTCGGCCTGAGCCAGATTGGCCGCGACGTCCGCCGTGCTTTGAAGCTGCACGACCCCGGCGGTCCAGCCCGTCATGGCAGCAGGGCGTAGCGAACCTGCACCCGGGCTTCCACCGTCAGAGGCGGGGGGGCCAGGGTGGGGCCCGTATCCATTTCCGCAGCAGCGCGCAGCATCATGGGCTGGGGCAAGGCACCCCCACCCCCTTCCCGATCCGCTTCTAGGTGAAGGAGCGCCCCGAGACGATGATCGGCCGCCGCGGCGAGGGTTTGGGCCGTGGCTCGGGCTCGCTTAGTGGCCAGGGCCAGGGCCTCGAGGCGGTGACTTAGGGGATCGGCCAGGGCGTAGCGAAGGCCCGTTACCGTGTCTGCACCGGCGCCGTTGGCTACCGTGAGCAGGGTCCCGAGGGCGTCCAGCGCTTCCGTGGTGATTTCGAGCTCGAGGCGTGCTTCGTAATGGGTCAGGGCCCGGGGGCCATTCTGCACGTAGCGATACTGGGGGCTGACGGTGGTGCCCCGGGTAAAAAAGCGGTGGGGGATGGTGGTCCCCGCAAGGGCTTCCTGGAGGGACCTCAGAGCGGCGTGCGCAGCCCCCAGGGCGTCTTCGGCTTCCGGGGCATTACGTACAATAGCCAGCGCGAGGTGGGCCTTCTCGGGGGCGCGCTCAAGGCGCGCCACCCCCTCGGCGGAAACCGCCCCCGGCGCTTCCGGGGCGCCGGCGTCGGACGCGGCCCCGGCGGCGTGCGCTAGGCTCCCTGGGGTCAGCAGCAGAAGGGCGACAAGCGCCCAGAAGGCAAGCCCTAGGGTTCGGTCTTGGGAAGCGTCAGTGCAACAGTCCATAGTCGGCCCTCTTCGTTGCCCAGGAGGAGCGTGGTGTCGTCGCGCCAGCTTAGGGCCTCAGCCTGCCGAGTCTCAAGGAAGGGCAGGGGTCGAGAGTAGGCGGGGCCGGAAAGCCACCGCTCCCCTGCTACCGGGCGAGGGAACAGCCACAGGGTTCGGTAGGTCAGCACGGCGAGCCAGGCGCCGGAGGGCGAGAGCTCTGCAGCCGTCACCGCGGTCATTTCATCATGCTGGTCGATAAGGGTGAGGGCGGTGCTCTCCGTCCGGCTACCGTCTAGGGGAATGCGATAGAGCTTGGCGCCAGGAATAAAGCGCCGTACGTCCCCGGCCTTGCGGTGCTTCGTAATGAGATAAAGCGCATTGTGCTCCGGGTCTGCAAAGAGAGCTTCGGCATCGAATTCCCAGGCCTCGGCGGGGAAGCGCTGCTGCTCGGGATAGTGAAAGGGCAGAAAGAAGGCCGGGCGCTGCCGCTCCGTTGCCCAGGGATTCGGCTCCGGCAGGGCCCAGAGGCCGAGGTCCCGGCGGGCATTGCCGTTATTGCCAAACTCCCCCAGGTAGAGCCAGCCGTTGAGCGAGGTGAGATCTTCCCAGTCGATGTTGCTGGCCCCCTCAAGGGTCAGTCCCGGCCAGCTGGCGCCGTCATCAAATTCCTTCGCAAGGTAGGGCGGAAAGGCGAGCGCCCCGCGTTCAAGGTCAAGCGCCCAGAGCACCGGGGGCTGCCCGCTGTCCCCGTGGCCCCATACCACTCCTGGGTAGGTCGCGCTGGCGGTGAGCCCGGAGAGCTCCTCGATGCGGGCGGGGTCGGAAAGGCGCAGGGGCGTCAATGTTGCGTTTAGCGGCGCTGCCCGGTCCGGGGCCCGCGCCTTCATGACCTACTCAGGGCCTAGCGTCGCCGGGGGCCGCCGCGGCCCCCGGGGCGACCGCCGCCAGAGCGACCGCCGCTGCGCGGGGTGCGGGGCAGGCGCTTCGCCCCCGGCGCTTCCTCCGGCGCAATCAGGAGGTCGGCCTCGGGCTGCTGGGAGGTGAGCTTCATTCCAAGGAGCGTCTCGATTTCCGGTAGGAGAAAGGCGTCCGATTCGCCAAGGAAGCTGATGGAAATTCCCGTCGCGCCGGCGCGGCCGGTGCGGCCAATGCGGTGCACGTAATCCTCCGGATCCTCCGGGAGATCGTAGTTGATGACGTGGCTGATGCCGTCCACGTGAAGGCCTCGCCCGGCGACGTCCGTGGCCGCCAGCACCCGGGTGCGCCCATCCTTGAAGCGCTCCAGGGTTTTCAGGCGCTTCGCCTGGGGCACCTCGCCGGACAGGAGTTCGCAGTCCACCCCGAGGGCGGCCAGGCGCGTTTGGATCAGGCGCGTGCTGTCTCGGCGGTTGGCGAACACGATGACCCGTTCGAGCTCCAGGTCCTGCATGAGGTTGTAGAGAAGGGCGAACTTGTCCTCCTCGGCCACGAGGTAGATGCGCTGCTCGACCCGGTCCGTGGCGACGGATTCGGGCTCGATGACCACCTGCTCCGCGTCCAGGGTCCATTGGCTGGCGAGGCGCAGGATGGTTTCGCTGAAGGTCGCGCTGAACAGCAGGGTCTGGCGCCGCTCCTTCGGCGGGGTTTGGCGCACGATGCGGCGCACGTCGGGGATAAAGCCCATGGACAGCATGCGGTCCGCTTCGTCCAGGACCAGCTGTTCCACCTGGCGCAGGTTCAGCTTGCCCCGGGTAATAAAATCGATGAGGCGCCCCGGGGTGCCCACGAGGATATCGACGCGGCGCTCCTCGAGAATGCGGCGTTGGCGCTCGAAGTCCATCCCGCCCACCACGGACAGCACACGCAGCCCGGAGAAGCGGCAAAGCCCTTCAGCGTCGTCCGCGATCTGCATGGCGAGCTCGCGGGTCGGGGCCACGATGAGTGCCCGCGGCGTGCCCGGGGGCAGGAGCGGATCCTTCGGGAACTCAAGCTGGTGGGCAATGATGGAAATGAGAAAGGCGGCCGTTTTCCCCGTCCCCGTTTGCGCCTGTCCCACCACGTCGTAGTCGGAGAGGGCGTGGGGGAGCGTTTCCCCCTGGATCGGGGTGCAGGCGGTGAAGCCTAGGGCTTCGATGGCCTTCATGAGCGGGCTTGGCAGTCCGAATTCTTCAAACAGCACCGGCTCGGGGGTTGCCTTCGGCGCTTCCGCCTCGGGCGTCTCTTGGAGGTCTTGGGTTTCTTGAGCGTCTTGGATCTCTTCGGGTTCGGTCACTTAGCTGCGTTCCTTTAAGCGCTGGCGCGCGCCGGCGAGGCGAACGCAATTCACAAAAACCGCCATGGCCGCTTCAACGTCGGCAAGGGGCGGGAAGCTGGGCGCAAGGCGCAGGGTTTGGTCCTGCGGGTCTTGGCCATAGGGGTGGGTGGCGCCGGCGGGGGTCAGCTTGACGCCCGCCTCCGCCGCCAGCTCGACCACCGCCTTGGCGGTGCCCGGGACCACGTCCACGGAAACGAAATAGCCGCCTTCGGGTACGGTCCAGTGGGCGAGGCCGGTGTTGCCAAGGCCCTCGTCGAGAGCTTGGAGTACGGCATCGAATTTTGGCGCCAGCAGGGCGCGGTGCTGGGCCATGTGGGCCTTCAGCGCATCAAACGTGGGAAAGAGCCGCGCGTGGCGCAGCTGGTTTACCTTGTCGGGTCCTATGATCTGGAAAGACAGATGCTTCGCGAAGGCCGCAAAGGTTTGGGGACCGCTGGCGAAGAAGGCCACGCCGCCGCCCGCCCAGCTCATTTTCGAGGTGGACGCAAAAAGGGCCATGGCATCGAGGGTGCCTTCCCGCTCCGCCGCCGCCCAGAGGGAGGGAAGGGGCCTGGGCGTCTCGGTCAAATCGTGCACCGCGTAGGCGTTGTCCCAGAGCACGGTGAAGCCCGGACCGGCGCGCTTGGGCAGGGCCGCCAGGCGCGCGGTCACCGTTTCCGAAACGCTAACCCCCGTGGGGTTGCTGTACTTGGGTACGCACCAGATGGCTTTGATCGCGGGGTCGGCAGCGACGGCCGCCTCTGCGGCGTCCATATCGGGCCCGGTTTCCGTCATGGGAATGGGGACGAGCTCGATGCCGAGGTGCTCACCGATGGCGAAGTGCCGGTCGTAGCCGGGCACGGGGCAGAGCATTTTGGCCCCCTCGCCCCAGGGCGGCTGGTCCCCAAAGCCAAAGCGCAGGGCCGCATCCACAAACTGGTACATCAGGGTAAGGCTCGAGTTGCCCCCCGCCATCACCTGCGCCGCCGGCGCATCGAGCACGGCGCCGCCGAGGGCCCGAAGCTCGGGAATGCCCAGGGGGCCCCCGTAGTTCCGCGTGTCATTGCCGTCCTGATCGAGGAATTGGCCGCCGAGAATCCCGTCGAGAGCGTTGGCCGCGTCGAGCTGGCTGGCCGCAGGCTTTCCCCGGGTGAGATCGAGGGCGAGGGGGCTTGCGCAGGCGGCGCGATGAGCGGCCTCCGCGTCCTTCAGCACGTTTTCGAGCTGCTCGCTGTTCATGGGGTGACCTTGGAAAGGGGCTCGAGCCCGGCGAAGGGGTCGCAGCCCAGCATGAGGTTGAGATTTTGGACGGCGGCGCCGCCGGCGCCCTTGCCGAGGTTGTCGAGCCGGGCCACGAGGAGCGCATCCTTATCGTTGCCGAACACCATCAGTTCAACGCCGTGCGCATGATTCGCTCCCTCGGGATCGAGGAAGCGGCCATCGGCAAGCTGTGGCGCCTCGGCCACGCGCACCGCGGGGCACTTTTCATAATGGGCGGCCAGAGCTTCCCGCAGGGCTTCCGCCCCACCGGCTGGCAAGAGCGCCCGAGAAAGGGGGATCTGCACGAGCATGCCCCGGTAGTAGGCGCCCACCATGGGCACAAACAGGGGCGCCTGGGCGAGATCGCTGTAGCGCTGGATTTCCGGTAGATGCTTGTGGTCCAAGGTAAGGGCATAGGGCTTCGGCGTCGGCGCAGGCCCCTGGGTCATCGCGGCCTCATAGTCCTCGATCATGGTGCGCCCGCCGCCGGAATAGCCCGAGAGCGCGTTGATCGTCAGCGGCGCGTCGGCGGCCAAAAGGCCCGCGGCTCGGAGCGGTGCCAGCGCCAAAATCGCACCGGTGGCATAGCAGCCGGGATTGGAGACTCGGGGGGCGGCGGCGATGGCGTCGCCCTGGGCCGGCGAAAGTTCCGGTAGACCGTACACCCAATCCGCCGCCGTACGGTGCGCCGTGCTGGCGTCTAAAACGCGTACGGAGGGGTTTTCGATCAGCGCCACGGACTCTCGGGCAGCGTCGTCGGGTAGGCACAGGACCACCACGTCCGCGCTATTGAGCAAGGCTTTCCGGGCCGCGGGATCCTTTCGCGCCGCCGGGTCAATGGTCAGAAGCTGGAGGTCATCGCGGTGGGCTAGGCGCGCTTGGAGGTCAAGGCCCGTTGTTCCGGCTTGCCCGTCGATGAAGATTTGGTGAACCACGGCTGTCGCAAAGCAAGGGTTAGGTTGCGCGCAGTATAGGGCGCCACCCCCGGCGGGCGCAAAGCCCTGTTTCTGCGCGGATTTCCCTTCCTAAGGGCGGGGCGCTGGCCCGGTCCCAAGGCGCGTTCGGAGCCAATGGCTAAGGGCGAGGATTTCCTCCTGAGAGATTTCATGGCCCATGGCCAGGCTATGCCACTGCACGGCGTAGCCGAGGCGCTCTAGGGTGGCACGGCCCGCAGCCCGAGGATGATGCGCTCCGGGGCAATGCCTCGCTCCCGCTCCCGCTGCACGAGGGCCAGGGCCAGGGCCTCGGCGCCAGCGATCTCTTCGGCGGGGCCCTCAAAGCCCTCCGGGTCGAGGTCATACCAGGCGCGGAGGGTCATGCCGCCGGCGGCGCGCAGGGGCCGCTCCGGCGCGTCGGGAAAAATAAAGCGCCAGCGGGCTTCGCTGGGCGTGAGTAGCTCCGCGAGGGGGCCAAGATCGCGCCCGTCGGCGCCGAAGCCGTGGAGTAAAATGAGCGCCGTATCCGCGTCCTCGGGCCCCGCCTCAAGCAGGTTGATGTCAGGCTGGGTCATGGCCCCTCCGTTCATGCAGGAAGGGGAAGTCTGAAACAAAGGGGACGCTCTGCCTAGGGCAGGGTCTGTGGGATACTCCCGCGCCTGCTATTAAGGAGACACCATGGCTGCCGCCCCCCTTGAGGATCGCCCGCGCTCCCGTCGCTTGACGAGCTTGCGTCCGGCGCTCGCCTTCCTCAGACCCTATCGCTGGGCCGTGGTGGGCGCCTCCATCGCCCTGGTGCTCACGGCGAGCGTGACCCTTTCCGTCGGCCAGGGGGTGCGGCTACTGATCGACGAGGGCTTCGCCAACGGGTCCCCCGAGCTTCTGGTGCGTTCCCTGCTGGTGTTTTCGGCCATGGTATTGGCCCTGGCCCTGGGCACCTTCGTGCGTTTCTACCTCGTGTCCTGGGTCGGGGAACGGGTGAGCGCCGATCTCCGGCGGGCCGTGTTCGATCACGTGATCACCCTTCATCCTGGGTTCTTTGAGGACAACTACGCCAGCGAGATCCAATCTCGAATCACCACCGATACCACGCTGCTGCAAACCGTCATTGGCTCGAGCGTCTCCATCGCCCTTCGCAATGCGCTGATGTTCGTCGGCGGCCTGGTGCTGCTTGTGCTGACGAATCCTCGCCTGTCCCTGTTCGTGGTGATCGCCGCGCCCCTGGTCGTGGCGCCGATCATTCTCTTTGGCCGGCGCGTCCGAAGCCTCTCCCGGGATGCGCAGGATTCCATTGCCCACGTGGGGAGCTACCTCTCCGAGGCCCTTCGGCAAATCAAAACGGTGCAGGCCTACACCCACGAAGCCATCGACCAAGCGCGCTTCAAGGATCACGTGGAGGCGGCTTTTAGGGTGTCTCTGAGGCGGGTCCGGCTGCGCGCCACCCTCATCACCCTGGTGATGGTGCTGGTGCTCGGGGCCATTGCCGGAATGCTCTGGGTAGGGGGACAGGATGTGCTGGCGGGGCGGACCACCCCCGGGGATCTGGCCGCCTTTATCTTTTACGCCCTGCTGGTGGCGGGGTCCGTGGGGGCCATTAGCGAAGTGCTCGCCGATCTCCAGCGGGCCGCCGGGGCCACGGAACGGCTTCTTGAGCTTTTAGAGGCGAAGAGTGCCCTGCCCGTGCCCGAAACACCGACGCCCTTGCCGCAGCCGATTGAAGGGCGCTTGGCTGTCGAAGGGCTAACCTTTGCCTACCCGACGCGCCGGGGGCAGCCCGCGCTCCGGGACCTGTCTCTTACGGTGGCGCCGGGGGAAGCGGTGGCCCTCGTGGGCCCCTCGGGAGCAGGGAAAAGCACCCTTTTTGATCTTTTGCTGCGCTTCTACGACCCCGATGCCGGGCGCATTACGCTGGACGGGCAGGCCCTTCCAGGGCTCAACCCGCGGGATCTGCGCAGCCAATTCGCCCTCGTTTCCCAGGACGCGGTCCTTTTTACGGGCACCGTGTTCGAAAACATTGCCTACGGCGACCCAGCGGCCTCCCGGGACGCGGTGGCAGCGGCGGCTCGGGCAGCCTTTGCGGAGGGCTTCATTGAAGCCCTACCCCAGGGCTACGACACGGAGCTGGGGGAAGGGGGTGTGCGCCTCTCCGGTGGGCAGCGGCAGCGCATTGCTATTGCTCGCGCCGTGCTACGCAATCCCCGGGTCCTCCTGCTTGATGAAGCGACGAGTGCGCTCGACGCGCAAAGTGAGTTTGAGGTGCAGCAGGCGCTGGATCGCCTGGCTCGGGGGCGCACTACGCTGGTCATTGCCCACCGCTTGGCCACGGTGCGCAACGTCGATCGCATCGTGGTGCTGGATGAGGGACAGATCGTTGCGGAAGGCACGCACGAAGCGCTGCTTTCGGAAAACCCCCTCTATCGGCGCCTAGCGACGCTCCAGTTCGGCGCACCATAGGGTAGGGGAAGCTGGCGCTGGGGCATGCGCTGACTGCGGAAGCCGAGCCCCACGCCCAGCAGGCGCACGGGGCGGGCCCCCCGGGCCCAGGCAGTGCGCAGCAGCGTGGTCAGCCCTTCCCGGTCGAGCCCCACCATGGGCGCTTCGGCGGTGGTGGTGGTGAAGTCATCGAAGCGAACCTTCACAAAGCCCCGGCTTGGGGCCTCCTCAAGGGATTGCCGGCCGAGGCGCGTTTCCAGGGCGCTGAGAAGTTCCGGGAACAGCGCCAGGCAGGCGGCTTCCGTGGCCAGATCCTCGCTAAAGGTGCGCTCTACGGAGAGGGACTTGCGGACCCGATGGGGCTGCACGGGGGCGCTCATCCTTTCCCCGCGCCAGATCGAAGAGCCGCTGCCCAAACACCCCAAAGCGTTCCGTGAGCGTGGGAAGATCGAGGGCGCGGAGGTCCTCGCAGCTTCGAAGCCCAAGGCGATGGAGCTTCTCTGCGGTGCGGGGCCCCACCCCGAAGAGCTTTTCCACGGGTAGGCGGCGCACGAAGGCGTCGACTTCATCGGGTTTTAGAACGAAGAGCCCGTCGGGCTTACGCCAGTCGCTGGCAATCTTTGCAAGAAACTTGTTGGGTGCAACGCCCGCGGAAACGGTGAGCCCCAGCTCTTCGCGCACGGCCCGGCGAATGGCTTCTGCGATGCGCGTGGCGCTGCCGTTGAAGAGCACGGAGCCCGTGACGTCGAGGAAGGCCTCGTCGAGGGAAAGGGGTTCGATGCGATCGGTGAAGCGACGGAAGATGCTGTGCACCGCCTCCGAGGCTTCCTTGTACTTGTCCATGCGCGTGCGCACCACCACCAGCTCGGGGCAGAGGCGCAGGGCCTGGGCCATGGGCATGGCGCTGCGCACGCCGAAGCGTCGGGCCTCGTAGCTGCAGGTCGCCACCACGCCTCGACCGTCGGGGCTGCCCCCCACGGCGACGGGACGACCGCGAAGGCTGGGATCGTCGCGCATCTCCACCGACGCGAAAAAGCTATCGCAGTCGATGTGGATGATTTTTCGCTGCTGTCCTTCGCTCATTTTGGGCTCTTGCCGCGCCAAAAAAGTGGCGCCCGTCAAAAAAATAGCGCGTTGAAACCGCGTCCGTTCCCTGGAAAACTCGATCAAAACCTATGCCGCCGCCCGGTGCAAACCATTGTCTCCGGGGGCGGGAAGCGCTCTGGTAAGCTTGGGCGCGCGAGGGGGGTCCTCGCGGTGGGAACTTCAAAAAGCGGAAGCGAGGGGAAACATTGTGGGACCGTTAGCAGGCATCAAGATTGTTGAACTCGCGGGCATTGGCCCGGGGCCCTTCTGCGGCATGATGCTGTCGGACATGGGCGCCGAGGTGATCCGCATCGATCGTCCCGCGCCCGGGGCTCCCGCACCGAAGGACGTGCTCGTGCGCAATCGTCGCTCCCTTGCCGTGGATCTCAAAAGCGAAGCGGGCCGGGAAACGGTGCTTCGCCTCTGCGAAGGCGCCGACGCCATCTTTGAAGGCTTTCGCCCTGGCGTGACGGAACGGCTGGGCCTCGGTCCTGAGGACTGCATGGCGCGCAATCCCAAGCTGGTTTACGGCCGCATGACCGGCTGGGGCCAGGAAGGGCCCATGGCCCAGGCTGCGGGCCACGACATCAACTACATCGGCCTTTCCGGCGCGCTCCATGCCATTGGCCGGGCCGGTGAACGCCCCGTGCCCCCCTTGAACCTCGTTGGGGACTTCGGCGGCGGCGGCATGCTGCTGGCCTATGGCCTGGTGTGTGGCCTTCTCGAGGCCCAGCGCTCCGGCCAGGGTCAGGTCATCGATGCGGCCATGGTGGACGGGGCCGCGGCGCTCATGGGCATGTTCTTCTCCTTTGCGGCCCAGGGAGGCTTCACCGATCAGCGGGGTACGAACCTGCTCGACGGGGCGGCCCACTTCTACGACACCTACGAAACCGCTGATGGGAAGTACGTTTGCCTGGGCTCCATCGAGCCCCAGTTCTACGCCCTGCTCATCGAGAAGGCGGGCCTGGATCCGGAAACCTTCAAGCCGCAGATGGATCGTCGTGCCTGGCCTGAACTCAAGGCCAAGCTCGCCGAGGTGATGAAGCAGAAAACCCGCGACGAATGGTGCGCGATCATGGAAGGCACGGATGTGTGCTTTGCTCCCGTGCTCTCGATCTTTGAGGCTCCGGAGCATCCCCACAATAAGGCGCGGAACAGCTTTATTACGGTGGACGGCATTTCCCAGCCAGCGCCGGCGCCTCGCTTCTCACGCACGGCCCCGGCGGTGCGGGGAGGTGCCCCGGCCCCGGGCGCAGACAGCGCCGCCGTGCTCGCCGACTTCGGCTTCTCGGAGGGGGAGATCGCTGCGCTATTGGAAAGCGGGGCCGTCGCCGCGAACGGTTAGGTGGAAAGGGTGGGGGGCCTGGGGCCCCCCACAAAAGTGAAACGGCGCGACCAAGGAGGGTTTGCCGTGAGTGTAGAGTTGTTGAACACCCCGCGTTTCTATGGGTTTCGGGTTCGTCGGCAAATCGACGGGCGCACCTATCAGGAGTACTTCTCCCTAAAAGCGGAAGGCAAGCGTATTCGGGGCCCGGAGCGGGCCGCGATCAAGGTTCGCGCGGAAGCCCGGGATCAGGAGCTGAAGGCGCTGCAGCAAAAGAGCCGGGAAGGGTTGGCTCGGCGCCGGGCCGTGGACCAAGAGGGGCGGGTCCGGGGCGTGCTTTTCCGCCTAAAGCAGGAGAAGAGCGGCACCCGAACCCCGGTCTTTCAGGTGGGTATCCATTCCTTTATGGAGCACCGCATCGTCAATACCACCGTATCCATCACCCGCCATGGGCTAACCGGTGCTTGGCGCCGCGCCATCGATTTCTATGCCCTGCACAAAAAAATTGGGCCCCGGAGCAAGGCCTTCCAGGATCTGCTGGCGGCGTGCCCAAGCGAGCAGGATCTCAAGGCCCTTCTCGCCGGCGTCTAGGGCGCCAAGACAGGGTCTCCGGACCCTGGCACCATGGCGCCTTGCTAACGATTACGGCCAGCGATCGAGGAGCGAGGCAGCCCGGTGCAGAGATTCGAAACCCAGGAGTTTCCCCAAGCCTATGCGGCGGCGCAGGAGACGCCGGAGGCTTTTTGGCTGGAGGAGGCCAAGCGCCTTTCCTGGCATAGGGCGCCCACGCTGGCGCGAAGCCTCTCTCCGGAGGGGATCGCGGCGTGGTTCCCCGATGGCCGGCTTAATACTTCCTGGCTATGCCTGGACGCCCATGTGGCGGCGGGCCACGGCGATCGCACAGCGCTGATCTACGATTCCCCGGTGACGGGGCAGAAAGCGCACTTCAGCTTCGCGAACCTAACGGAGCGGGTGGCCCGTACCGCCGGCAGCCTTCGGGCCCTGGGGGTTGGGGTTGGTGATCGGGTCGTGATCTATATGCCCATGATCCCCGAGGCGCTCATCGCTATGTTGGCTTGCGCTCGCCTGGGCGCCATCCATTCGGTGGTTTTCGGGGGCTTTGCGGGGCGCGAGCTGGCTGTGCGCATTGATGATGCCCAGCCGAAGGTGCTGCTCACGGCAAGCTGTGGCCTGGAGGCGGATCGGGTGATCCCCTACGAGCCGCTAGTGAGGGAAGCGCTGGCCCTTGCCTCCACGCCCCCGGCCCACTGCGTGGTGGTGCAGCGGCCCCAGGCCCCCATGGCACTGACCCCAGGGCGGGATCATCCCTGGGACGCTTTCGAGGCCGCGGGGGCGCCCGTGGACGCCGTGCCCCTGAAGGCGACCGATCCCCTCTACATCCTCTATACCTCGGGCACCACGGGAAAGCCCAAGGGCGTGGTGCGGGACCACGGAGGCCATGCCGTGGCCCTGGCCGCCTCCATGGCGCGGGTTTACGACACGGGCCCGGGAGAGGTGTTCTGGGCTGCCTCGGACGTGGGCTGGGTCGTGGGCCATTCCTACATCTGCTACGCCCCCCTGTTGGTGGGTGCCACCACGGTGCTTTACGAAGGCAAGCCTGTGCGTACCCCCGACGCTGGGGCCTTCTGGCGGGTGATCGCTGAGCACGGAGTGAAAACCTTTTTTGCCGCACCGACGGCCTTCCGAGCCCTGCGCAAGGAAGATCCCGATGCAACCCTGCGCTTGAAGTACGACCTGTCGGGCTTTAAGCGCCTCATGCTGGCCGGAGAGCGCTGCGATCCCCCAACCCTGGAGTGGCTCCAGGATCGGCTCCAGATCCCCGTGGTGGATCACTGGTGGCAGACGGAAACGGGCAGTCCCATCTGCGCCCTACCCGCCGAGGCCGGCTGGGCACCCAAGGTTGGGTCCTCCGGCGTGCCCATGCCCGGCTACCGCCTCGAGGTGCTGAATGAGGCTGGGGACCCGGTGGGCCCCGGGAAATCGGGGCAGCTTGCCCTGGCCTTGCCCCTGCCACCGGGGACCTTGCCCACGGTGTGGGGCGATCAGAAGCGCTTTAGGGAGGCCTATCTGGCGCGCTTCCCGGGCTACTACGACACCGGGGACGGCGGCTACAAGGACGAGGACGGCTACGTTTTCGTCATGGGCCGCACCGACGATGTGATCAACGTCGCGGGGCATCGCCTGGCCACCGGGGAGCTGGAGGAAGCGCTGGCGGGGCACGACGCCGTGGCCGAATGCGCTGTGGTCGGAACCTCGGATCCGGATCGGGGTGAGGTACCCGTGGGCTTTGTGGTCCTAAAGGACGGCGTAAACCTCACCGCCGACGCCGTCGTGGAGGCCCTCATCGCGCGCATGCGCCAGGAGGTGGGCGCCTTTGCCTTTTTCCGCCGGGGCTACGTGGTGGCCCGGCTGCCGAAAACCCGCTCCGGGAAGATTCTTCGCTCCGTGCTTCGGGATTTGCTTGAGGGTCGCCCGCCGGTGGTGCCCTCCACCATCGATGATGTCAAAATTGTCGACGAAATCGCCGACGTCCTGGCCAGCGGGAAGACTGCATGATTATTGTTCACGGCCTCATTCCGATCCTCCCGGAGCGGCGCAGCGAAGCGCTGAAGCTGATCCGGTGGATGGAGCGAGAAACGCAAGCCGAGGAAGGCTGCCTAACCTACCGCTTTTTTGTCGGGCTGAATGATCCCAACACGCTGATGCTTTTCCAGGAGTGGGACAGCGCTGAGGCCCTTGAGGCGCACTTCGAAACGGCCCATATGGCCTCCTTTCTCGAGGCCCTGCCTACCATCGTGGCCGGGGATATCCAAACCCGGCGCTATGCCGTAGCCCTTGATGAGGGCGACGATGAGGGGGTTTGGGACGAGGAGGAAGGTCCCCTAGAAGAGGCTGAGGGCAGCGCCCCACCGGTCATTCACTAGGGGGGTCCCCTG
>RGAU01000130.1 GCA_009919975.1 Gammaproteobacteria bacterium | reverse complement strand
GTGCCCGCAGCGTCAACGATGCGGTGTTCTACCTCGCCCCTCATGCCGACGCAGCGCCGGGGAGCTGGGTGGCAATCTGCCCCACGGGGGCGTCGGCGTAGCCGCTGGCCTTCGACCAGCTCAGGACCCCATTCACGAACACCCCCACCATGCCCTTGGAGGCGCGAACGTAGCGCATGCCCTCTTCGGGCATATCGAAGCTCGCTTCCTCGGCGCAGCGGTCAATTTCCGCAGCGTCGAAGATCGCGACGTCCCCGGCAAAGCCCGGAGCCAGCTGGCCCCGGCCGGGCAAGCCCCAGATCCGCGCCGTATCGGCGGTGATCTTCTTGATGGCCGCCTCGAGGCTTAGAGCGCCCCGATCCCGGACAAAGTGCCCGAGGAGGTAGCCCGTATCGCCGTAGGTGGCAAAGGACTGGATGTGGGCCCCGGCGTCGGAGGCGCCGACGTGGACATTGCCGTCGGCGAGGAGTGCCCCCACCCGATCGCTGTCGTTGTGCCCCAGGGAGGCCGCGATAAAGGACGCCTCGAGATTGTGTTGGAGAGACAGGTCGATCATCACCTGCGCCGGGGAGCTACCCCGAGCCTCCGCCAAGGCCCCGAGGGTTTGGCCCACGAGGCTCGCATCGCTCACCCCACCGCGCACTTGCACCCCCGCCCAGCGAGCGCCGTTGCCACCGGGCTCGGCTTCCGCGAGGAGCTGGGCCACCCATGCGGGATCGGAAAGGGCGGCGATCTTCTCCCCTGCCCCCATGCGCATGGTGCGGTACCACTTGGGCAGGCCCGCAAAGAGCAGGCTCGCGACCTCAAAGGTGAAGCTGATATCGATGGGCCGGGTCTGCACCTGGGGCCACACCTGAGCCCCCCGGGCCATCTGCTCCGCCACCCGGGCCATGACCCGGGGCACGTTGTCCGGCGTGGCCGCGGAATCGAAAAGGGGCGAGAAGGTGGTGGGAATGCCGTAGCGCAGGGACAGCTCGGCAAGCTGGTCCACCCGGGCCAGGGTGATGTCCGTCGCGTAGAACTCGGGCACCACCTGCAGCATGCGGCCATAGCGGCCTAGCACCGCGGCAAGGGCATCGAGTTCCTCGAAGTGGGCATAGCGGCTCGGCACGGGCATGAGGTTCTCATCCACGTCCACGAAGCTCGTGGACAGGCCCACGGCGCCGGCCTCTAGACACTGGGACAGAAGGTCCTGCATGGCCGCCAGCTCTTCCGCGTTGGCCGCACGCTCCGTCGCTGCTGCCCCCATCACCCAAAGGCGAATCACGGAGTGACCGACGAGGGGCGCCACGTTGATGGAGAGGCTTTCTTTGAGCGCAGCCAGGTAGCCGTCGAAGGATTCCCAGCGCCATTCAAAGGCGCCGTCGAAGGCGGCGTCAGGCATCTCCTCGATTTGCTGGAACATGCCAACCACCCGCTGCCGATCCCCGGCCTTCAGGGGCGCGAGGGATAGGGAGCAGTTCCCGGGAACGATGGTGGTCACGCCATGCTCGAGGGCCGGACGGGCCTGCCCGTCCCAAAGGAGCTGCACGTCAAAGTGGGTGTGGGGGTCGATGAACCCCGGGGCCACGATGCAGCCCGTGGCGTCAAAAACCTGAGCCCCCTCGGCCTCGATGCGCCCCCCAAGGCGCAGGACCTTGCCATCCCTTAGGGCAATATCGCCCTCGAAGGCCGGCAGCCCCGACCCATCCACAATGCGACCGCCGCGAATAATCCAATCCATTAGCTGTTGCCTCCCGCTGCGCCGCTGCCTGGGCGCTGTTGTAAGACGTCTTTAAGGTGATGCCAGGGCACGCCCTGAAGGGCGCTCACGTCCCCGGCTTGAGTGTGTTCAAAAAGCACTTCCGCGGCGTCCGCATCGAGCGTGACCGTTTGCCGTCCAGCCCCGGGATAGCGCACAAAAAGCACCAGCTCCGCGGCGCCATCGTGCCCCGGCGCAATCTCCGCCGCTTCAATGAAGGGGGTTTCGCTCACGCCGCCGGCGGGGCCGTAAAGACCACGTCACTGCCGAGGAACTGGCCCCGAGGGTGACGCGCAAAGAGGTGCAAATTCCAGCTCTGAAGCTTTTCCACCGCCTCCCCCTCCGGCGTACCGGGCAGCACCCGGGCCGCCAGCGCTGCCCAATCTTCCCCCGGCTTCGGCGCCGTAAAGGCGCGGCATTCCGATAGTTCGGCCATAGCCTTCCCTCCCAATTAATTCACCCTAATGAAACGCTGCCCCCCCAAGAAATGCAACGCCTCCGGGAAGGGGGGCAGGGCCAGCGCAAATTCGCTATGCTCCGGCAACGGCGGGGGCCGGCGCAGCGCGAGGGGGCGGCCGCCCTTCCCCGTCAAATCGACGATTTCCATCGCGCTTGGCCCGCACCATTGGGCCCCCAAGGGGGCTGCGGCGCTGGGCACGGTACTTTGCGAGCAAGGGAGAGACGCATGAAAGGTACGGTGCACTATTCCGTGGACGGCGAGCTGGCCATCCTTCGTATTGATAACCCTCCGGTGAATCCGCTCTCCAGCGGCGTGCGCCAGGGCCTCTTTGACGGGCTCACGGCCGCCCTCGCCGATGACGCCGTGAAGGCCGTCGTGCTCTACGGGGAAGGCCGGGCCTTCATCGCCGGGGCGGACATCTCCGAGTTCGGGGGCGAATCCAAGGGGCCCGGGCTCCACGACTGCCTAAACCTCATGGAATTTGGCGAGAAGCCCGTCATCGCCGCCATCAACGGCACGGCCTTCGGCGGCGGCCTGGAAGTGGCGCTCTGCGCGGACTACCGCGTCATCGCCCCGAAGGCGCCCGTGGGCCTGCCGGAAGTGAAGCTGGGCCTGCTCCCCGGCGCCGGCGGCACGCAGCGCCTGCCGCGCCTTGTGGGCGCTGAGAAGGCCCTGGGCTTCATCCTTTCCGGCGATCCCATTCCGGGCCCCGTGGCCAAGGACCTGGGCATCGTCGATGACGTCATCGACGGCGACGATTTCATCGCCGGCGCCCTCGCCTGGGCCCGCGCTGCCGTGGCCGAAGGCAAAGGTAAGAAGCGGGTCCGGGATCTCACGGACAAGGTCGCCGCGGATCGAGGCAACGCCGAGATCTTCGACGCTGCGCGTAAGAACGCCGCCCGGAAGATGCGCGGCCGCTTCGCCCCGGAAATGATCATCCAGTGCGTGGAAGCCGCGGTGGAAGCCGGGGACTTCGACGCCGGCATGAAGGTGGAACAGGAAAACTTCGGAGCGGGAAGTGGCCAAGATCCCCGATGTCCCCAAGGACACGGAAGTGAAGAAGATCCAAAGCGCTGGCGTCGTGGGCTGCGGAACCATGGGCGGAGGCATCACCATGTGCTTCGCCAACGCGGGCATCCCCGTCACCGTGCTCGAGATGAACCAGGAAGCCATCGACCGCGGCATGGCCATCATCCGCCGCAACTACGACGGCATGGTGCAGCGGGGCCGCATCAGCGCAGACGCCGCGGAAAAGCGCATGGCGCTGATCTCCACCACCCTCGCCTACGCGGACCTCGGCCAAGCCGACGTGGTGGTGGAAGCGGTTTACGAAAACCTCGATGTGAAAAAGAAAGTCTTCGAGGAATTCGAGAAGGTGTGTAAGCCCGGCGCCATTATCGCGTCGAACACCTCGGGCCTTGACGTGGATGCCATGGCTTCCGTGACCTCCCGTCCCGAAGACGTCATCGGCCTGCACTTCTTCAGTCCGGCAAACGTCATGCGCCTTTTGGAAGTGGTCCGGGGCGAGAAGACCTCCGCCACCACCATTGCCACCTCCATGGCCCTCGGGAAGATCCTGGGAAAGGTCGCCGTGCTGTCTGGCAACGCCCCGGGCTTCATCGGCAACCGCATGCTCGGCGGCTACACGCGCCAAGCTGGGGAAATGATTCTCCAGGGCGCTACGCCCTACCAGGTCGACAAGGTCATCGGCGGCTTCGGTATGCCCATGGGCCCCTTCCAGATGAACGATCTCGTAGGTCTCGATCTTGGCTGGCGGGCCCGCAAGCTCGCCGGGCTCAAGCCCGAGGAGGTGCCGATCACCGCGCGCGTGGCCGATAAGCTCTGCGAACTCGAGCGCTTCGGGCAGAAGACCAACCGCGGTTTCTACATCTACCAGGAAGGCAGCCGCGCCGGCCAGCCGGACCCGGAGGTGGTGAAAATCGTCGAGGAAACGAGCGCGGAGCTGGGCATCACCCGCACGGCCATCGATGACGAAGAGGTGCTCGATCGGTGCATCCTCGCCCTCGTGAACGAAGGGGCGCGCATCCTCGAAGACAAGATCGCCATTCGCGCCTGCGACATCGACATTGTCTACATCAACGGCTACGGCTTTCCGGAAGTCACCGGCGGCCCCATGTTCTGGGCCGATCAAATGGGCCTCGATGTGGTGCTGAAGAAGATCGAAGGCTTCCGCGAGAAGTACGGCGACTTCTGGACCCCGGCGCCCCTGCTTGAGCGTCTGGCAAAGGACGGTAAGTCCTTCGCGAGCCTCGCCCAAGGCTAAGGCTTGACCCCGGCGCAGCCGCCCCAGGGCTGCGCCGGCTTCACCCTAAGGACATCCCCCATGACTCAAAGTGCCGTTTCGCCTACGGCGCTCCGCTTCGGCGAAGCGCTCACCATTGATGTGCCTGGCCTTCGCCTTGCTGCCAAGGCCTGGGGCAACCCAGGGGGCGCCCCCTTCCTGGGCCTCCACGGCTGGCTCGATAACGCCAACACCTTTAACCGGCTAGCGCCCCTGCTCCCGGAGCTGAACTTTATTGCCCTAGATTTTGCGGGCCATGGGCGCTCAGACCACCGGGCCCCGGGGGTGCACTACACCTCCTTCAGTGATGTGCAGGATGTCATCGCCGCCGCGGAAGCCCTGGGCTTCGAACGCTTTGGCCTCATCGGTCACTCCATGGGCGGCGCCGTCACGTCGGAGACCGCGGGCCTGTTCCCGGAACGCATCACCCAGGCCATCAGCATCGACGGCTTTGTCCATCACCAGGGCAGCCCGAAGGACTGCAACGATCGCAACAAGGAAGCGATCCTGCAGATGCTAAAAGCCTCGGAGAAGAAGCCGCCGGTTTACGCAAGCATCGACGCCATGGCCGAGCGGGTCACCGAGGCCACGGACCAAAGCCTGGCCGCGGCCTCCGAGCTCGTGGCCCGGGGCCACCACGCCGTGGAGGGCGGGGTCACCTGGCGTACCGATCCGCGCATTCGCTTCGCCACGCCCCTGCGCATCACGGAGCGCCAGCTCGATGAACTCATGGCCCAAAGCACGGCGCCGGCGTTGCTCATCGCCGCCACCCAGGGGGATCGCTGGTATCGCGGCGGCCTCGAGCGCCGCCAGGAGCACCATCCGAACCTGACGGTGCTGGAGATGCCCGGGCCCCATCACCTGCACCTCGAGCCCACGCACGTGGACGCAGTGGCCAAGGCCATCCGCGCCTTCCTCGGCGAGCAGGGCGTTCTCACTCCCTAAGGGACCTAAAGCGCTTCCGGGGCCGCCGATGGCGGCCCAAACAACGTGGAGAAGGCCGCCGAGCTGTTTTCCCGGGGGAAGGCCTGGGAAGGTTCGGCTAGCCCGAGAAAGGCGCAGAGGGGTGCCCACCCCGCTCCTACGTCGAAGCACAGCAGCTGCGCCGGGGGCACCGCCTCCCGCACCGCGCGCCGGTGCGCCGCGTAAACGGCGAGCGCATGCGCCTTGTCGTGAAAGCGTCCTCCGAAGGTTCGCTCCAGGATCATGGCGCGGGTCAGCGCCCGGTGCCTTGGGCGAATGCCATCCCCAGGGCGCAGGGGCCTTTCCATGGTGGCCACAATGGTGCGCGCGGCGCTGGCATACCAGGCTTCGGGATCGCGCTCCGTGAGAATGATTTTGAGCCCCGGCCAGCGTGCGAGCGCCTCCCGCCATAGAAAGAGCGCGGGCCAGTCCACCGCCGCGGGATAGGCTTCAAGCAGCCCTAGGGCCGCCCCGGGCGCGCCACCGAGGGCCTCAAGCCAGGGGTCATCGTGGCTAGCTTGGGCCATCTCTTCGGCCATGTGATAGCAGGGCCCATAGCCGAGGATTTCCAGGGCCCGCTTTAGGGTGTAGGTGCCCGTGCGGCCAAAGCCCACCCCGAGCACCTGAAGCCCTGCCATGGCGCCTAGGCCCCGAGGAGGGAGGGCACCAGGCCTCGAAGGGCCTCAATGAACGCCAGGGGCTGATCCAGAAAAAGATGATGCTGGGCCTTCGCTAGCCCCACCGGGGGCGCGGTGAAGGGTCGCACGCTTTCCATATAGCCCAGGGTGTTCTTCGAGAAGAGCTCGCTGTCCTCGCCGTAGATGAGCCCCAGGGGAAGGGTCAGCGCGCGAAGGTTCGCCTCCGCCCGGTCCCGGTCCACGCCGGTCATCACCTCGGGCATGTCCGTATCGAACTTGAAGGCATAGCCGCCGTCGATGGCCATGACCGAGTGCTTGGCAATGTAGGTCAGGAGAAATTCGTGTTCGCAGCTTTGGGGGGGCTGCAGGCGAAAGCGCTGCTGGGCCGTTTGCGCATCGGGATAGAGCACGGGGCGCCCCCCCACCCGGGGACCGCTGTGATCCACGGCCTCCGCAGGATCGCGCACCCCCGCGTCCACGAGCACGAGGCCAGCGAAGCGGTCGCTGTGCCGCGCGGCGGCTTCCAAGCCAATGCGCCCGCCAAAGCTGTGCCCCACGATCAGCGTGTTCGCCGGCAAGCCCGCGGCATCGGCTACCGCCACCAGGGACGCAGCCCAGAGCTCAGCGGAATAATCATAGCGGTCGTCCGCATCGCCCATGCCCGCCAGATCTAGCGCCGCCACCTGAAATTGGTCCGCCAGCTGCGGTGCGATGAAATCCCACCAGCGACGATGGGCGTTCATGCCGTGAACCAGCAGGAGCCCCGGTGCGCCCGCGGGGCCCTCCCAGCGCGTATAGGTTACGTCAGCCTCGTCGACCTCCACGGCGTCGTCATGCCGCGGTGCCTCCACCGCGTCCCAGAACCATTGCGGAATGGCCATGCTGCGTTCTCCCCCTAGCGACTCGTCCCCCCCAACCCTAAGGGGCCGGGCACAAAAAAGGGAGGCCTAGGCCTCCC
>RGAU01000129.1 GCA_009919975.1 Gammaproteobacteria bacterium | reverse complement strand
GCCGAGAAAACCCTCGATCTCTCCGAGTATCTCCAGCGCTTTGATCTCACGGCCTTTGCCCGCAAAACGCCCCTGCGAGTGGCGTGGCATCCCCCCTGCACCTTGCAGCACGGCCAGGGGGTGCGCGGCGTTGTGGAAGGGCTTCTCGACGCCGTGGGCGTAGAGCGCGTCCCCGTCGCCGAGGGTCACCTGTGCTGCGGCGCTGCTGGCACCAATGCGCTCCTCGAGCCAGCCATGGCCCAGGCCCTACGCGCCCGCAAGCTGGCCCACCTCGAGAAGGACGCCCCGGAGCGCATCGTCACCGCCAACATTGGCTGCGAGCTTCACCTGGCCGCGGCCGCCGGCCGCCCCGTCAGCCACTGGATCACGCTGCTTGCCGAGGCGCTCGAGCGCTGAGCAAGAGATTGCGCGGCGTAAGCGCGCGATCGCAGAAGGGGGTCAGGGAGACCGCAAAACCCTGCTCCGCAAGCCAAAGGGCACGGTCCAGCACGATGCGCAATTCAAGCACACGCCCAAAGGCCAGGCGGAGGAGATTGCGACGGCGCACCCGGGCCGCGCGCTCGGCGCCGGCCGCCATCCATCGGTCGCCGTCGAGCTCGGCGGGGAGGGCTAGACCATGGTGCGCGGCGGCCTCGGCCGCAAAGGCTTCAAAGCCGCGGTCGATGATCGCTGCGGGCATGGAAGGGCAGGGGAGGTAGCGATCTCGCTTGAAGCTTTCTCGCTGGAACAGATCGAAGGCCTGGCGCAGCACCAGCTCTCGTGCTCGGCGGGCGCGAACCCCGGCCGGTGCCGTGGCCAGATCGGCAGCGGCGAGGCGAAGGGCGTGAGCGTCGAGCTGGACCGCCGGACCGCTTTTCGCCCAGCTTTGCCATTGGCCACCGAGGGGTCGGTGGAGCGCGTAGCAGCAGGGCGCGAGAAATAGCTGGCCCCCGGGGCTTCCGCTGAAGGTTTGCAGCGCCGCGTCGTGAAGGCCGCCGCAGGCGTGAAGCGCGCAGAGGTGCTCTCCGAATTTAGCTGCGATGGGCGTTTCCAGAACGTCAGCGGCTTCGAAGGTGATCGGCCGCCCCGCCGCGAGGCGCTCCCCGGCGGTAATGAGGTGGGGATCCTTCTCTAAGGCCCGGACGGTCAGGCCAAAGCGCTCCGCGAGCGCTCGGCTGAGGTGCCCTTTCCCCGCGCACCAATCCACCGCGGCACCCGCGGGCGGCCCTAGCCTTTCCAGGGCGCATAGGAAGGCTTCGATTTGCGCCGCCTTTCGAGCGGGCATAGCGGTTGGGGCCGGGTGCGACGGATCCGGGCCCCGGGAAGGAAATGCATCGAGCGACGCCGCCGCAGGTAACGTCGGCAGCCAGGGCGCCAGCGCGTGGCGCAGGGCGTTGGGGTCCGCCTCAAGGCGGCTAAGCGTGTCGTCCCCAAGCGCATCGAGAAAGGCGGTGAGCTCGCGATGGCTTTCGGTCCAGGGCGGCGCCGGGTTTTCGAAGGGACGGGGTTCCCAGAGGGGTTTGGTCACCCTTAGGAGGCGATGAAGCGCCTCGCTGCGCGCTGTCAGTTCAGCTTTAGAGCACCACACCGGGCGCCGCTTCCACGGCAACGGCGTCGCCGCTTAAGGTCCAGACGCCCAGGCGGGCGGGAAGCAGGGCCGACTGGCCCCGGGTCAGGCGCAGGGCGCCGCCGGCGCTGTCGATTTGCGCCGCACCTTCTATGACGTGCAGCGTGCGCACCCGATCCTCCGTATTTCGCGCGACCGGTGCGTCGCCGGTGGCCGTTAAGCGCCACGCCGTAAACGCCTCGGAGCGGGCCAGGCAGCTTACTGGCCCGGGCTCCGGGATCACTCGGAAGTCCCCTTCCTCCGAGCCGTCCAGGGGCACGGAAACGAGGGCTGCAGCCGCCCCCAGCGGGCGACGGGGAAGGCGGGCGTGGTCCCAGGCGCGATAGGTCACCCCCGGGCGGCGAATCTCAAGAATCAAGGCGCGCCCCCCCTGGGGACTACCCAGGGCATGGATGGCCGCGCCCAGGCGCCCATCGCTATCGGGCTGAGCGTTGAAGATTACGTCCCCAGCCTTCAAAGACAGACGATTCAAGAGCCCGAGCGTTTCTTCGTTCAGCGCCCGAAGGGCGTGATGGGTGTCCGTGATGGGCGGTAGCGCTGCTGCGGCCGTGTCGTTCCCCAAGGTCCAAGCGTTGAGCGCGGCCTGGGCGTCTGGGCTGAGGTCCGCCTCCAGGGCCGGCAGGGCTCCGAGCGCTTCGATCCAACGGTTCTGCCAGGGGGTTGGGTCTAGCCGCTCCCTAAAGCCTAGGTAAAGGGCGGCGTCCGCATCAGCCTCGAGCACCACGTAAAGTTCCGGATTTCCCGGCGGGTGGGCCTGCACGGACAGCAGCCCCGACACATCCAAAAACTTCGGCAGCAGCGGCAGGCGCGGCCCTTCGTTGGCCAGCACTTCGGCGCCGAGGATGGCGACATCCTGCGAGGCCAGAAGATCGGTGAGGCGCGCCCGATCGCCCCGGGGATGGGCCACGGTGCTGGGGTGGGCGCCGGCTTCCTCATCGCTGGGATCGGCGGCGGCCTCGAAGCTTTCCCCAAGGGGTTCCGGGCTCGGGGCTTGCCCCTTTAGGGTCGCAAGGGCGTCGCCGCCCCAGGGGCGAGGAATCAAGGGGACATCGACGAGCGCGAGGGGCGCCTGGGCCCAGGCGGGATCATTCAGTGCGGTCATGGAGCAGGCCGGCAGAGACGAAAGCGGCGCATCATAGCGGGCTTTCCCTAGCCTCGCGAGGTGACTAGCAGCGCCGGACGGTTCTCGCCGGCCCTGCTCCCATTCCTGAACGGTGCGGGGGGAGATTGCGAGTGCTTTGGCAAAGGCGTTTCGCGTGAGCCCCGTGCGTTGTCGTGCCTCTAAGGCGAAATTGATGGGCACCTCGGTTTTCCTACCGTAGGACCCCGCCTTCATCTCCCGGATGGAAGCGAGCAGTTTCGTACCCAGATCGTCATGGCCCCCCGTAGGCGATTTAGAGGTCTTTAAGCGCATCCTTTAAGCCCTTTAATTGGTCTGAAGTAATCGTTTCTTGATCGCCTTTCGCGTAGATCGCCAGCAGCCAGATTTCGCCGCGATTAAGCCGATTGAAGTAGATGACTCGTACCCCGCCCCGCTTTCCCGAGCTTCTGAGGCTCCAGCGAAGTTTTCTTAAGCCGCCTGAGCCGGGCATGACCATTCCCGCGTTCGGGTTCTGGGAAAGAAACAGCAAAAACTGATTTCGCGTCTCCTGGCTCCAGAGGCGCCCTGAGTCTCTAGCGAAGCTGTAAGATTCGATCAGCGTAAGCCACATCTCTTAATGCGTCAATAACGCACCTTTTCCGCTTTTCGGGAACCCTAGCTTCCTAGCTGTGGCCAGCTGATGGAGGGCGTTTTTTCTGTATTCCGACGAGGCACTTTGCCTTTGTGGAGGTGCGCTAAGCCTTCAGCGCACTCACCCGACTGCGCAGCACCAGCCCCAGCACGATGATCGCCAAACCCAGGGGGGTGGCGGGGCGTAGGGCCTCGCCGAGGATCTGTTCAAGCCAAAGCAGGGAGAGAAAGGGCGCGAGGAAAATGAGGCTCGCGATGCCTCTCCGCAAGGCCGGTCCAGAGGATGGCGCCCCAGGCCACCGGGTCTTCGGGCACGCGCGCGCCGCTCCAAAGGGCGGTGGCGAGGGTGAAGGGCAGGGCGTAGGTGAAGGCGAGGGTAAGCGTTTCCACCGGCGGCGTGGTGCTTCGGGCAGCGAGGAGCCAGTAGCTGGCCCAAAGCACCGTGCTACCCAGGGCCAGGGCAACGCCTAGGGGGTCGTCCACGGTGAGGCCCTCCGTGCTGCCGCCGGTGGCGATGACCGCGGCGCCGAACCAGGCCAGGAGCATGGCGGCAAGTTCAAGCGTGCGAAGGCGATGGCCGAGCACGGGAATGGCGAGGAGGGTCAGGGTGAGGGCCCAGGTGTAGTTGAGGGCCTGGGCGACCTGGGCGGGGAGGCGATCGTAGGCTTCAAAAAGCACCAGGTAGTAGAGCCAGGGATTCAGGAGCCCGAGGAGTAGGGCGCGGCGGTGATCCGCGAGGGAGAAGGCTCGGAGGTGGCGCCACCGTCCCGTGAAGGCGAGGCCAAGAAGGAGCGTTAAGGCGGCAACGCCATGAGCACCGCTTAATAGCTCGATGGGGCTTAGGGTTCTAAGCCCCAGCTTGAAGGCCGTGGCCACGGTGGACCAAAGGAGCACCGTGGCCAGGGCAAGGCCCCAGGCGAGGGGCGGCGTGTTAAGGCTTGAGGGCAAGGATGTCGCACTGGGCCCGGGTCAGCACCTTCTCCGCGGCATTTCCGAGCACCAGGCCCTTGAGCCCCGTCTTCCCCGTGGTGCCCATGACGAGCAGATCAGCCTTGAGCTTCGCCGCCGTGTTATTCACCCCCTGTCCCACCTTGCCCAGGGGCAGGTGCATGTTGGCCTTGGGAATGCCATAGGGCGCGGCGAGCGCTTCCATGGCTTCCTTCGCCTGGGTGGCGGCGGCCTTCTGCACCTTCCGGGCATCGACGATGTCGAGATCGCTCAGCACGCTGGAAACCGTGATGGTGTAGACCAGGTGCACTTCCCCGCCAAAGAGGCTGGCGATCTTGCAGCCTGCCTCCATGGCCTTCTTGTTTAAGCGGGCGTGGTTCCGATCCTTCCGCTTGAGATCCAGGGCCACGAGCACCTTCGGCGCCTTCGCCCAGCGCTTCCGGGTGCAGAGGAGCACGGGCGCCGGGCATTGGCGCAGCAGGGTCCAGTCCGCGGGCGTGTGGGTGAGGGTTTTGCTCTTATGGACCGTCTTCACCACGAGGTCCACGGCGCTGCTGTCCACGGCGTCGCAGGTCCAGCGGGCGAGGGCTTCGGTCCACACCGCATCCCCCTTGGCCTTTAGGCCCTGGGCCTCCGCCTTCGCCACCTGCTCGGCGAGCCAGGTCTTCCGGGTTTGGGTGAGGGTGCGCTTTAAGGTGGTTTGGTCCCGCACATCGAGGCTGCTGTCCGTGACCGCCGGGTTATAGACGAAGGCCTTTAGCTGAAGCTCCGGCGCCCCTTCCCCCGCAGTCTCCAGAGCCTTCCCGAGGGCCAGGGCTCGCTGAAAGGCGATCTGATCGTGCTTGGGCTTATCCATCACAACGAGCGCGTGTTTCAGGGCTTTCACGAGGCAATCTCCAACGCGGGGGTATGAGCGCTCAGTGTAGCGAGGGAAGGGGCAGGGGCCTAGGCCAGGGCTTGCGCCAGATCAAGACGAAGCGCGGTACACTCCCGCCATGAGCGAAGAAAAACCCTTGCTTAAGCCCCCGGCCCTGCATAGCCCGGAAGCCTGCGCGGCGGCCACGGTGACCGACGCCCTGCGCGAGGCCATCGCGGCCCAGGTGGCAGCTTTTCCGCGCACCGCGCACGCCGTGGATGATCATCACCACGCCGCCGTGGCCTTGACCGTCATTGAGGAAGGGGTGGGGGCGGACTTGCCCGGGCTCCCGGCCCTGCCCACGCCCTCCCGCGCGCCAGCCCTGCTGCTGACCCGTCGGGCCCTCACCCTTCGGCGCCATGCGGGGCAGTGGGCGCTCCCCGGGGGGCGGCTGGACCCTGGGGAGACGCCGGAGCAAACGGCGCTCCGGGAACTGGAGGAGGAGGTGGGCCTGGCCCTGCCCGCCTCGGCGGTGCTTGGCTGCCTCGATGACTTCACCACCCGCTCGGGGTTTGTCATGACCCCCGTGGTGCTGTGGGGCGGCGCGGCGGCGGAGCTCACCCCGAGCCCGGCGGAGGTGGCCTCCATTCACCGCATTCCCCTGGGGGAATTTGTTCGCGACGACGCCCCGCGGCTTGAACCGCCCCATGAACCGGGAGGCGCGCCGGTGCTGCGCATGCCCGTGGGGCGGAGCGATATTGCGGCGCCCACCGCGGCGTTGATCTACCAGTTTCGAGAACTGCTGTGCTTCGGGCGCGTCACCCGCGTCGCTCACTTTGACCAACCGCGCTTCGCCTGGCGCTAGCGCTTCGGCTTCGGAGGCTCTCCATGCTTCGCTCCCTGTTGTTCTGCGCCCTGACCCTGCTGGGGGCCACCGGTCCCACGGCCCTCGCGGCTTCGGGCCCGGACCCGGACGCCGCGCTGGCGCGGCTGGCGGACTACCTGCGCATCGACACCATTAATCCCCCGGGAAACGAAAGCCGCGCCGTCGCCTTCCTCGCCAAGATTTTCGACGCCGAGGGCATTGCCTACGAAACCTTTGAGGCCACCCCGGGGCGGGGGAGCATCGTGGCGCGCCTCCCCGGCGGCGATCAGCCGGCGCTCATGCTGCTGAACCACTCCGACGTCGTGCCCGCCGATGCCAACGCCTGGGTGGTGCCACCCCTTTCCGGCGCGGAGCGGGACGGCTATCTCTACGGCCGCGGCGCCCTCGATACGAAGGGGCTGGCCATGATCCAGCTCGAGGCCTTCCTCGCCCTCCATCGCAGCGGTCGAGCGCTAGATCGCCCCGTGCTCTTCGCCACCACGGCGGATGAGGAAGCCGGGGGCTACTTCGGCGCCGGCTGGATGGTGCGCCAGCGCCCCGATCTCATCGCCGACGTCGGCTTCGTGTTGAACGAAGGGGGCGGCGGCCGGGTGCAGGGGGCCATCCCGGTCTTCTCCGTGGAGGTCACGCAGAAGATTCCCCTGTGGCTGCGGGTGACGGCGCGGGGGACCCCCGGGCACGGATCCTCGCCCCGAGCGCGCACGGCCCCGGACGACCTGATTCGGGCCCTGGCCCGGGTGACGGAGCAGCGCTTTGCGCCGCGGCTGCTGCCCGTGGTGGCCGAGGGCATGAAGGCCGTGGCCGATCTCAAGCCGCCCCATCTTCGGCCCTACTACGAAGAACCGGATCGCCTGCTTGACGATGCGGAAGGGCGCCTGGCCCTGCGCCTCGACAGCTCCGGAGCCCACGCGCTCCTCCGGGACACCTGTGCCCTGACGCGCCTGGGCGGTAGCCTCAAGATCAACGTCATTCCTTCCCAGGCCTGGGCCGAACTCGATTGCCGACTGCTCCCGGATACGGACCCCGATGCCTTCATCGCCCAGCTTGAGACCC
>RGAU01000128.1 GCA_009919975.1 Gammaproteobacteria bacterium | reverse complement strand
TCGATTCCGTGATTCAAAATCACTAGCCAAGGCATCTATCTCGCCTCCCTATCTCGAGCGCTACGGAACCTCGGCCACGCCGTCGACGTCATCTCTGGCCCGCCCTACCCGGAGCTGGACGAGGGCGTTCGGCTCATCAAGATTCCCAGCCTCGACCTTTTTGCGGCGCCCAATCACGTCACGGCCCTACGCTGGAAGCACTTTCGCTCTGCCCCCGATCTCTTTGAGTACTTCAGCATGCTCACCGGCGGCTTCCCCGAGCCCTACACCTTCGGGCAGCGCCTCAAGGCGTACTTCCTCGAGCATGGCAATCCCTACGACGTGGTCCACGACAATCAAACCCTCGCCCCCGGCGTGCTGGCGCTTCAGCGCTGGGGCGTGCCCCTGGTGACCACGATTCACCACCCCATTCAGCGGGACCTCGCCCTGGCCCTAGATCAGCAAAGGGATTGGAAGGGCCGGCTCCTCGTGCGGCGCTGGCACCATTTTCTGCGCATGCAGGAGCGGGTGGTCCCCCAGCTAAAGCACTTGGTGACCGTTTCCGCGGCGTCCCGAGACGCCATCGCCGAGGCCTTCCGCATCCCCGCAGGGCGGATCAAGGTGGTGCACAACGGCGTGGACAGTACGCGCTGGGCGCCCCTCCCGGAGGTTCCCCGGGCCCCAGCCACGCTCCTCACCGTGGCCAGCGCAGACCAGCCCTTGAAGGGGCTGACCGTGCTTCTCGAGGCCCTCGCCACGCTGCGAAAAAGCCATCCCACGGTGACGCTCCGGGTGATCGGCAAGCTCAATCCCGACGGACCCACGGGTGCGCGGCTCCAGGCGCTGGGGCTGGGCGAGGCGGTTACCTTCGAAGCAGGCCTCTCCGAGGCCGCGCTGCGCCAGCGCTACGCCGAGGCCACCCTGGCCGTGGTGCCCTCCCTTTATGAAGGGTTCGGCTTCCCCGCGGCGGAGGCCATGGCCTGCGGCACGCCCCTAGTCTCAAGCACCGGCGGTGCCCTCGGGGAGGTGGTGGGCGATGCGGGGCTCACCGTGCCCCCGGGGGATAGCGCCGCCCTGGCCCACGCCATTGATCAGCTCCTGCAGGCGCCGGAGCTCCGCCTGGGCCTAGGCGCCCGGGGTCGAAGCCGCGCCCTCGAGCAGTTTTCCTGGGCCCGGGCCGGGGCCGCCATGGTCCAGTGCTACCAAGAGGCGCGCTCACCATGAGCATGGACACCATCGACTTCTCCCGCCTGCCCCTGGCGGGGCAGCGGGTGCTGGACGTCGGCTGCGGAGAGGGGCGCCATTGCCTTTCCGCCGCCTACCAGGGCGCGGCCCAGGTGGTGGGGGTGGACCTTGCAGAAAAGGATCTGGCCACGGCCCGGCAGCGCCAACAGGATTTCGAGAGCGGTCACGGCGCCCTGCCCCCCATCACCTTCCTGAAGGGGAGCGCACTGGATCTTCCCTTTGAGGACGGCAGCTTTGACGGGGTCCTCTGCTCCGAAGTGCTCGAACACATTTTCCCCTATGAGGCCGCCATCGCGGAGATCGTGCGCGTCGTCCGCCCCGGTGGCTGGGTCGCTCTCAGCGTCCCCCGGGCCTGGCCGGAGAAAATTTGCTGGGCCCTCTCCGATGCCTATCACGAGGCCGAGGGGGGCCATATCCGGATCTTTGAGGAACCAGTGCTTCAGCGGGCCGCGGAGCGCGCGGGCCTGCGCTTCGAGGAACGCTACGGCGCCCATGCGCTGCACGTACCCTACTGGTGGCTGCGCTGCCTCTTTGGCGGGGACGACGCCGCAATGGAGGCCTGGCCCGTGCGCCTCTGGCACCGGCTTTTGCTGTGGGATCTCCTAGAAGCCCCGCCCCTGACCCGAACGCTAGAGCGCTGGCTGAATCCCGTGCTGGGAAAAAGCGTGATTTACCACTTCCGCCGGCCCCCGCCATGAGCCGCGTGCTGCTAACCCAGGGGCAGTTTCCCGAAGCCCTCCTCCGCCCCACGGTGAACTACATCGCCCGGTGCCAGCTGAGCAGCGGTGCCATTCCCTGGTTCCCGGAGGGCAAGATCGACCCCTGGGATCATCTGGAAAGCGCCATGGGCCTCGCCATCGGCGGCGCCTATGAGGAGGCCCGGGCGGCCTTTGCCTGGCTCGAGGCCACGCAACGGCCCGACGGCAGCTGGCCCGCCACCTTCGCGAACGACGGCACCCCCACCACGCCGCGGGCCGAGAGCAACTTCGTGGCCTACGGCGCCACGGCGCTCTACCACTACTTCCTGTGCGCGAAGGATCTCCCCACGGTGGAACGCTTCTGGCCCATGGTGCGGCGAGCCCTCAGCTGGGTCCTGGCGCTGCAAAGCCCGGAGGGAGACATCGCCTGGGCCCGGGACGAAGCGGGGGCGGTCTGCGATGACGCCCTGGTCACGGGCTGCGCTTCCATCTTTAAAAGCCTTGAGTGCGCCGAGGCTCTGGCGAAGTTGGTCGGCGACGACCCCGCGCCCTATGGCGCCGCGCGAAAGTGCTTGGGCGTTGCCCTTCGGGAACACCCGGAACGATTCGATCGCACCTGGGAGAGCAAGGCTCGCTTCTCCATGGACTGGTTCTACCCCGTGCTCACGGGCGTGCTGTCGCCGGAAGCAGGAAAGGCCCGGCTTGCCGCGCGCTGGCATGAATTCGTGGAGCCGGGGCTAGGCTGTCGCTGCGTGGCCGACCAGCCCTGGGTCACCCTCGCGGAAACCTGCGAGCTGACCCTGGCCCTTCTGGCCACGGGGCAGCGTGCCCGCGCGACGGAGCTGTTCAGCGGCCTACACGACTGGCGCACCGCCGACGGGGCCTATTGGACCGGCTATCAATTTGTGGAAAAGGTGCTCTGGCCCGAGGAGCAGCCCACCTGGACCGCGGGGGCGATTTTGCTGGCCGCCGATGCCCTAACGGAAAGCACGGGCGCCGCGCGCCTGCTCACCGGCGCCTTTCAGGCGCCGGCGCTGGAAGACGACCGCTTTCGGAGCATGCCCAGGGTTTCGAAGAGCCCGAGGACCTCAAAGTCTCCGCTCTCCTGAGCCTGGCACCATAGCTCATAGGGAGGCCGGCCCCCGTCGGCAGGGTTCGGAAAAATATCGTGAATAAGCAAAATACCGCCGGGGGCGAGCTTGGGCACCCAGCTGGCATAGTCGGCCTGCGCCGCCGCCCGGCTGTGGCCGCCGTCGATGAACAGGAGCCCCAGGGGCGTAGCCCAGGCCCGGGCCGCCACGGCCGAGGGGGCCACGATGGGCACCACCGTGTCCTCGAGGGCCGCCGCCCGGAGGGTACGGCGAAAGGCGCCGAAGGTATCCACCCCCTGCCCGTCCGCCGTGGCCAGCTCCGGATCAAAGTACCCCTCTCCGGGCTGGTGCTCCTCCGATCCCGCGTGATGATCCACGGCGAAGAGCATCCGTCCGCTGCGCTGGCAGGCGGCGCCGAGGTAGATGGTCGATTTTCCGCAATAGCTGCCAATCTCTAGGCAGGGCAAGGCTGGCGGCGCCAGGCTAACGGCGCGATAGAGCTCCGCGCCTTCGGAAGCGGGCATAAAGCCCTTAACGGATTCCGGGTCAAGGGGTAGGGGATGCATAAAAACCTGCCACAAAGGGCCCTAGCGGGCTAAGCCGAAGAAGACCGCCGCAAAGGTGAAGGGGAAAGCGAGGGCCACGTAGGCGAGCACGGAGACGATTTCGTCCTGGCGGGGGTCCCCCGTGGGGCGCAGGCGCGTGCCCAGGAGGAGCCATAGGCTCCCCCCAAGCACCACGGCCAGCACAAGCCCCAGCAGAAGCGCCATCATAGGCGTGAAGCCCTAGCCGAGCTGCAGCATATTGCGCTGCTTCGCCCCGGTGAGGTCCGTGATCTGGGACCAAGCCGCGGCCACATCCTCCGCCTTGGCGTTGGGGCCTAGGCTAGCCCCGGTGTTCTCCACGATGGCGGCCACGGAGAAGTTCCCCCCGGCCGCCTGCACCACCACGCCGTTCGGGGCGTCGTCGCTGCAGAGGAAGGTCACCGCCGGGGTGATGAGCTCGGGGCCAAGGTTCTTGCCCGCTTCCTCGGGGATGAGGTTTTCCGTCATGCGCGTCAACGCCACCGGGGCGATGGCATTGGTGTGGATATTGTTCTTCGCCCCCTCAATTTTCAGGGTGTTCATGAAGCCCACGAGGCCCAGCTTGGCGGCGCCGTAGTTGGTCTGCCCAAAGTTACCGAAGAGGCCAGAGGGGGAGGTGGTCATGACAATGCGGCCGAAGTTCTGCTCCTTCATGATGGGCCACACGGCCTTCGTAACCATCATGGCGCCCATGAGGTGCACGTCCACCACGGCCTGGAAGTCTTCGATGGTGACCTTGGTAAAGGTCTTATCCCGAAGAATGCCAGCGTTATTGATGAGGATATCCACCCGGCCCCAGGCCTTCATGGCGTCATCCACCATGGACTGGGCGCCGGCGGGATCGGACACGCTGCCGCCGTTGGCGATGGCTTCCCCGCCCGCGGCCTTGATTTCCGCAACCACGGCTTCCGCGGCGGCGGAGGAACCGCCGGTGCCGTCCATCGCGCCACCGAGATCGTTCACCACCACCTTGGCGCCCCGGGCAGCCAGATCAAGGGCGTGGCAGCGGCCGAGGCCACCCCCCGCGCCGGTAACGATGGCAACACGACCGTCGAAGGAAATGCTCATAGTGCTTAACTCCTAGCTAGGCAGCGGGGGCTGCCGGGGAAAGTTAGGCCACGTCCGTGTACTGGGCGGGGCGTTCCTCAAAGACCGATTTTACCGCTTCAAGCTGGTTGGGGCTGCCGATGAGACCGCCCTGGAGGCTGGCCTCGAGGGCCAGGCCGTGGGCCGGCTCGGCGTGCCAGCTCTCTTCCAACAGTTTCTTGCCAGCGCGAATGGCATCCGGGCTCTTCCCCGCGATTTCCCGCGCCAGGGCCAGGGCCTCGGCCCGGGGATCGTCGGCCACCCGGGTGACGAGCCCGAGCGCCGCCGCTTCCTTCCCGGACAGCACACGGCCGGTAAAGGTGAGCTCCTTCAGCACGTCCAGGCGGATCAGATCCCGCACCGTTTGCGTGAGGCCCATGTCCGGGACCAGGCCCCATTTAATTTCCATCACCGACAGCTTGGCATCGGGCGATGCGATGCGGATGTCGGCGCCCAGGGCCACCTGAAGCCCGCCGCCAAAGGCCACGCCGTGAAGGGCGCAGATCACCGGGACCGGGCAGCGCTTCCAGACCATACCCGGGCGCTGAGCGTGATTTTCCGGCAGCTCCGCGCTCGTGGCCGCGCCCACCGTCGCTTCCGCGCCGGGCTTCCGCTCCCGGTCGCCCATGCCCTTGAAGCTGGAGAAATCGAGGCCGGCGCAGAAGCCGCGGCCTTCCCCGGACAGCACCACCACACGCACGCCGGGCAGGGACGCCACCTTCTCCCCCGCTTCCGTGATTGCCGCAAACATTTCCGGGGACAGGGCGTTGTACTTATCTGCCCGATTCAATCGCACGTCGGCGACGCCGTCTTCCACCGTAATCGTGACCAGTTCCGTCATCCTCATCCCTCCCTCAAAAACCCGTGATGTCTTTGCCTAACCCTCGCCCTGCTGGGCCGCCAGCTGGCGTTGAAAATCCGCCATATCGAAGTAGTCCCGCCAGCAGGCGATCTTGCCGTCCACCACCTCGAAGGCCCCCATGACCGGCAGTTCGAGCCAGCCCTTGGCCAGCTTGAAGCGATCGAGGCGCTCGTTTAAAACCACCCCTGGAGCCACCTCCGCTTGGTAGGCAATCTGCCAATCCATTTCCGAGGCAAGGCCCAGGTAGCCGCGGATGACGGCCTCGATAGCCGGGCGTCCGGACACCGGGGGGCCGGGCATGTTGTGGTACACCGCATCGTCCGTGAAGGCGCCGACGATGGCGTCGATGTCCATGGCGTTGAAGGCCTCCATGAACGCTTTCACTACGCTGTTCGCTTCACTCATGACGCTTCTCCCAGGGCCCAGGCCGCCAGCAGCGCCGAGGCGCTGGGCGCCACCGTGATGCGCGCACGATCGGCGGGCCGCACATAACCCTCCCCCTCCGCATGATCGAGAAAGGCGAGCAGGTGATCAAAATATCCCTCGGCGTTAATCATGCCACAGGGCTTGGCGTGGATGCCCAGCTGGGCCCAGGTCAGCACCTCGAAGAGCTCATCTAGGGTGCCGAAGCCCCCGGGGAGCACGGTCACGGCGTCGGCGAGCGCCAGCATCCGCGCTTTGCGTTCGTGCATATCGGCCACCACCTCGAGGCGGGAGGCTCCGCCGTCGATGGAAAGCCCGCTATGGGCCTGTTCCCGCTCCACCAGATCCTCGGGGATCACCCCCACCACGGCGCCCCCGGCGTTTAGGGCTGCATCCGCCACCCGGCGCATCATGCCCTGCCCGCCTCCGCCATAAACGAGGGTGACCCCCGCCCCGGCGAGGCCGGCCCCGAGGGCATCGGCCGCCGCGCCGTAGGCCGGGGAGGCGCCCAGACGAAAGCCGCAGTACACGGCAACGCTACGGATCACCGGGCTACCCCCGCGGCACGAAGGGCCGCAATCGCCTCAGCGCTAAGCCCCGCTTCGGCCAGCACCGCTTCCGTATCGGCACCTAGGAGCGGCGCAGGCGCGAGCCTCACCGGAGCCCCATCGCGCACCGGGGGCCGGGGCTGGCGCATGGGGCCTGCCACGGGGTGCTCGTGGGGTAGCAAGCTTTCCGACGCCTGTACCTGGGGGTCATCGGGCACGGCAGATCGCGACAGGGCTGGCGCGCAGGGGATGTCGTACTCATCGAGAGCCGCCATGGCCCCTTCCGTGGTGAATTCCGAGAAATCCACCCCCGCGCCCACGATGGCGCACAGGTGCCCATCGGCGGTGCGAGAAATCCCGAAGGTGTCCGCAAGCTCAGGATGGGCCTCGGCCTCCGGGCTCAGGAAAGTGTGGTTCCAGAACAGATCGGACCAATTGAAGTAAAGCGCTGCATCGAGCATAGACAGGGACAGGCGCCGCCCGCCCTTGCCCTGGGCTCGCGCAAAGAGCGCCGCGCTTAAGGCCTGGGCCGCGGTAAGGGCCGTCACCTTGTCACACACGAGGGTGCGCATGAGGCTGGGCTCCGCGCCCCCC
>RGAU01000127.1 GCA_009919975.1 Gammaproteobacteria bacterium | reverse complement strand
GAGGGCTGATTGTACGTAAACCGCCCGGGCCGGCAGACCATCGGCGTTGGTCTTTGCCAAACTGCGAAACAGGGGGAAGTCCTCCCCCACCACCTGAAGCACCCGCGGGCCTGCCAGGGTCATGGCGCTGACGGTAGAAATCAGCAGCAGGGCCAGCACCGTGCCCATGATCGTCGCGCCCACCGGGCCAAAGACGCTTTGCGCTGCGATATAGCCCACCTCCACCTTACCGACCATGGCCTCCGCCGGGGCGACCAGGAGAAAGGTGACGTTCAGGGCTACGTAGAGGAGCGCCACGATGGCCGTGCCAAAGGCGAGGATGCGGGGCAGATCGCGCTGAGGATTTTCGAGCTCGCTCGTGAGATAGGTCGCCGCGTTCCACCCCGTGTAAGCGTAGTTCACGTAGATCAGGGACACGGCAAAGGCGGCGGAGAACACCTCACTCCCGGCGTCTAGGGTAGGCCAGAAATTGACGGGCTGAGGCGCCTCGAGGCTCAGGGCCGCGGCGAGGCAAAACAGCACGATGAGGGCGATTTTGAGCACGGTGAAGCTGCGTTGCACGCCTCCGGAATGGCGCCGGCTATTGGCGTGAATCACCGTCAGCACGCCCACGAGGCCCAGGGCCAAGGGCGTCGCGGCCAGGGTCGGGAAGATACTGGAGAGGTAGGTCCCAAAGGTGATGGCGGCCAGGGCCACGGGGGCCGCAAAGCCTACGGTGAAGGACACCCACCCGGAGGTGAAGCCCGCGGCGGGATGGTAAACCTCGCTTAGAAAGTTGTACTCCCCCCCGGAGCGGGGCAACGCCGCTCCCAACTCCGCATAGGTGAGGGCGCCGCAGAGCGCGGTGAGCCCGCCCACAACCCAGAGGGCGATGAGCGCAAAGCCCGTATTCAGGGTCACCAGCTGAAAGCCGAGAGAGGTAAACACCCCGGTGCCGATCATATTGGCCACCACCACGGCCGCCGCCGTTGCGGCGCTGAACCCCGCCACCGGAGCTACTTTACTCATGCGTCTGTCCTTTTTCGGGCGCGTCCGTGAGCCAGTGAAGGATGGCTGGCCAAGCCGTCCGATCCTGACGAAGGAAGAGGTGCCCCCCCTCAAACACCTGAAGGGTGGCCTGGGGCAGGGCCGCCGCCAGCCCCTCCATATTGGCCAGGGGCGCGATGCCATCGAAGCGCCCTGCGCAGAGCAGGGTCGGCAGGGCCAGCCCCGGGAGGGCGTCGTGACAGTCGTGGTCCCTCCGGGCAGCTAGCTGCAGCGCCGCTCCCCGGATCAGGGCCGCATTGTTAACCCGGCGCGCGTTCTGCCGCTGCATGTCTTCCCAGACGGGGGCGAGGCGCTCGCCCTGCTCGGCCTGCCAGGCGGCGTCATGACGGAGATCGCTCACGGCCATCTTAGCGGCGAAGCGCTGCGCCGGGGGCAGCTTTTCCAGTTCGTGCAGGGGATAGGAGGCGCCGCCGGCGCCGCCGGAGGAGGTACAGCACAGCACCAGCTTACTGACCTTTTGTGGATGGCGCAGGGCAAAGTGCTGCGCCACCATGCCCCCGAAGGAGATCGCCACCACGGGTACGGGGGGCAGGGCCAACGCGTCGTGGAGCGCCGCGAGGTCATCGGCGTAATCGGCCATGGTGTAGGGCCCGGGGGGGACGTCGCTGCGCCCCTGCCCTCGCTGATCGAGGCTCCACACGGTGAAGCGATCCGGGAGCGGCCCATCGAGGGGTCCAGGGCGCACCCGAAGATCCGCCCCCGTGCCGCTGACCAACAGCAGCGGATCCCCAGCCCCGGTGCAGGCCGTTTGCAGCGTGATCCGAGCCGTTTCGACCCGAGCCTCCCGGAGTGCTCTCATGCCGCGTCGAGGGCGCAGCCGTCGAGGGTGATGCGGTGCATCTCCCGGCGCTGCCCGTGGTAGTCGTTGACCGCGTAGTGCCAGGTGCTGCGGTTATCCCAGAAGGCCACCATGCCCGGCGCCCAGCGCACCCGGCATACCCCCGGGGCCGCGGAAATGTGCGCGTAGAGCTGGCGCAGGAGGGGTTCCGATTCCAGATCGGTCCAGCCCTCAAAGCGAAGGGTGAAGGCCGGGTTCACGTAAAGGGTCGGCCGGTCGCTCAGGGGATGGCGCACCACCACGGGATGAACCACATCGGCGAGGCCATCTGCCGCCGTCGCATTCCCCAGCCGATCGCCGTCCACCTGCGCCGCCGTGGCCGCCGCGGCGCCAAAGATATGCTTCGCCGAGTGCACAGCGCGCAGCCCCCGAAGCATCTCCTGGAAGCCCGGGGACAGGCGGTCAAAGGCATCGCTGGTGTTTAAAAAGAGCGTATCGCCCCCGGTCTCCGGCAGCTCTCGAGCCACGAGGATGGATCCCAAAGCCGGGTCCGCGTCGTAGGAATGATCCGTGTGCCAGCCACCACCGATGTTTTGGAGCTGCTCGCGCTCCTTGCGCACCATGGCAATTTCCCGGTGCGCCGGGTGGCTCTCAAAAAAGCGATTGATATTGATGCGGCCAAAGCGCTCAGCGACGGCTATGTGATCCTGTTCGCTGAGCTGCTGCTCATGGAAGATCAACAGCCCATAGGTGGCGAAGGCCTTCTTAAGGGCCTCGAGCTCCGCAGCATCTACCTGCCGCAAGTCCACCCCGACCACATCCGCTCCTGCGGATGACCGCGCTTCAATCTTCATGGTGCTTTCCCCTACCCCGTTGAACTGCCCCGGTTGACCCGTCTGCCCGGCCCCGCTAGCGTCCCTGCGCTACCGCCGGAGCTCCCCATGCTGACCTTTTCAAATGTGTTTTGCCGCCGTGGAGAGAAGGTCATCTTAGATGGCGTCTCCTTCACAATCCACGCCAAGCAGCACGTCGGCCTCGTGGGCGCCAACGGCGCTGGGAAGTCCTCCCTCTTTGCCCTCATTCGGGGGCAGCTGCTGCCCGAGGACGGGGACGTCTCCTACGCGGACCGCCTTCGCCTGGCGCACCTGGCCCAGCAAACCCCGAGCTCGGAGCGCAGCGCTCTAGACTTCGCCCTCGACGGGGACCGGGAGCTCCGACGCATTCAAGGGGCCCTGACCAAGGCGGAGGAAAGCGGGGACAGCGAGGCCATCGGCCGGCTCCACAGCGAGCTCGACGCCATCGATGGCTACGCTGCGGAAGCCCGCGCGGGCGCGATCCTCCACGGCCTCGGCTTTCGCGGCCAGGATGCGCAGCGCCCGGTGAACAGCTTTTCCGGGGGCTGGCGCATGCGCCTGGCCCTGGCCCAGACGCTCATGACCCCAGCGGATCTCTACCTTCTCGACGAGCCCACCAACCACCTCGACCTCGACGCCACGCTCTGGCTCGAGCACTGGCTGAAGAAGCTCGATGCCACGCTCCTGATCATCTCTCACGACCGGGATTTCCTGGACGAAACGGTCGCCTACGTGGCCCACCTCGAGAACAGCGCGGTGACCCTTTACCGGGGGAACTACTCGAGCTTCGAGCGCCAGCAAAGCGAGGCCCTGGCGCTACAGCAGCAAACCTTCGTGAAAAGCCAAAAGCGCATGGCGGAAATTCAGCGCTTCGTGGACCGCTTTCGCGCGAAGGCCACCAAGGCCAAGCAGGTGCAAAGTCGGCTCCGCACCCTGGAGCAGCTGGCCGCGAATGCAGCGGTGCACGCCCGATCGCCCTTTCGTTTCGCCTTTCGCAATCCAGAAAAGCGCTCAAACCCCCTGGTGGAGGGAGAGGGACTGAGCCTCGGCTACGGCGGGGAAATCCACGCTCCTCAAAACCCTAGCGGGGGAGCTCGCGCCCCTCGCCGGCACCCTAAGCTTCGGCCACCACGCCGCCGTCGCCTGGTTCGCCCAGCACCAGATGAGCCAGCTAAAGCCCGACGCACCGCCCCTGGCCCAGCTGCAAGCCCTCGACCCCACAGCCCCGGAGCAGGCCCTGCGCAATCACCTTGGGGGCTTTGGCTTCGGGACGAATGCTATGGAAAGCGTGGCCTACCTTTCCGGCGGGGAGCAGGCCCGGCTCGTGCTTGCGCTGCTTGCTTGGCAAAAGCCCGCGCTCCTCCTACTGGATGAGCCCACGAACCACCTAGACATGGAAATGCGCCAGGCCCTCGCCCTGGCCCTGGCCGATTTCGAAGGGGCCGTCGTGCTGGTCTCCCACGATCGCCACCTGCTCCGGGAAACGGCCGATGAGTTCTGGCTCGTGGCTGACGGGGCCGTGGCCCCCTGGACCGGCGATCTTCAGGACTATGCACGATGGCTGCTCGAGCGGGGGCAAGGGTCCGGGCCCGCCAAGGCGCGGGACGAGGACGCAGCCCACACGCGAGCCGCCCGGCAGGAAGAGAAGCGTACAGCGGCGGCGCAGCGGGCCGCCCTCGCGCCGCTTAGAAAGAAAATTCAGGCGACGGAGCGGGCCTTAGAAGCGGCGGAGGCTGAGCTGGCCTCCCTCGAAGCCCAGCTGGCCGATCCTGCCCTATACGATGATCCCAAGCAGAAAGCCCAGGTCTCAGCGCTCATGCAGCGCGCCGGCCAGGCCCGCCAGGACCGGGAAGCCCTGGAAGGGGAATGGCTGGCGCTAAGCGAGGAATACGAAGCCCTCGGCGGTTAGGCCTCTGGGGTCATAGCCCCCATCAGGGTTTCGAGGCGGGCGAGGTCTTCTTCCCTAGGGGTTCCAAAGGCCTCAAGCAGTTCCGCTTGCCGCGCCTCCACGGGAAGGCGCATCTCCGGGTGGGACAGGAGCCAGAAGCGGCCTTCTCGAATGCCCTCGGCCACCAGCTCGCCGATGCCGATGCGCGCCGGGGGAATGCTGGCCGCCATGGCCCGGCGCATGCGCCCGATCTGATCCTCCGCGGCCGCATCGGAGCCAGGATCGGCGAGGGCCTCGGGGCGGATGCGTTCGCTGCGGACGATGTCCGTGTCCACCATGGCCGGGCACAGCACGGACACCCCAATGTCTGTTTCCGCCAGATCGGCCCGAAGGGCCTCGGATAGTCCTACCACCGCGAACTTACTGGCGTTGTAAACACCCATGCCTGCTCCGGCGGTAAGCCCGGCCATGGAAGCGGTATTGACGATGTGGCCCCCTTCCCCCGTGGCCTTGATGCGCGGCAGCACCGCCTGGAGCCCATTCACCACGCCCCCCACGTTGACGCCCAGGATCCAGTCCCAGTCCGCGTAGGTCATGGCGTCTAGGGGGCCGCCGCGATACACCCCGGCGTTGTTGCACAGCACGTGCACGCCCCCAAAAGCCGCCACGCAGGCCTCCGCCGCGGCTTCGAAGGCGTCCCGGTCGGTGACGTCGAGTTCCGCCGTTTCGATGGGCACGTTCCGCGCCTGGAAGGCTTCCTTCAGCGCGGCCAGGGCGGGGCCGTCCACATCCACGGCAAAGATCTTCATCCCTTCCCCCGCCAGGGCCTCCGCCATGGCCTTTCCTAGACCGCTGCCGGCCCCCGTAATAAAGGCCACCCGGCCCGCCATCTCAAACGCCATCAGTGCTCTCCCCTCAACTTAAGCTGCCTTTCAATGAACGCGAGCCCATAGCTAAGCACACGGCTAGCGCCACAGCCCATGCCAATGACGCAGAAGATCCAGGGCCTCCTCCGGCGCGTGGGCCTTACGCCAGGCGCTGGCCACCGCCTTGTTAAGCTCGGCATAGGTGGGATAGGCGTGGATCGTGCCCATGATTTTCTTCAACCCGAGGCCGTGGGTCATGGCCAGCACCCAGGGTGCCAGCAGCTCCCCGGCCCGAGCGCCGACGATGGTGACACCCAGGATGCGGTCCTTCCCCGGCGGGGTCAGCACTTGGATAAAGCCCGCCGTTTCCCCCTCGGCGATGGCTCGATCGTTGTCGTCATAGCCCACCCGGGTCACGGTCACGGAAAGGCCCTGCGTCTGGGCTTCCCGCTCCGATAGCCCCACGCGAGCCACCTCCGGCGCGGTGAAGGTAACCCACGGCACGACGGCCCCGGTCCACTTAAAGGCTTTTAAGGGCCGGAACAGCGCGTTCATCGCCGCAACATAGGCCTGATCTGAGGCCATATGGGTAAATTGATAGGGGCCCACCACGTCCCCACAGCCATAGATCGTCGGGATCGAGGCGCGCAACGTCTCATCCACGGCCAGGGCGCCGTTGGGGAGGCGCGCTACCCCGAGCGCGTCCAGGCCCAGGCCCTCCGTGACCGGGCGTCGCCCCACGGCCACTAACACGCGGTCGAAGGGCAGCGTCTCCCCGCCGGCGAGGGTGAGGGTCCCCGATCCCGGCGCCGCCCCAGGGGTAAAGGCCTCCGCCTTCGCGCCAAGGCGCAGCGTGAGGCCCTCCGCCTCCAGCGCCGCCGCCACCACGGCGCCCACCGCGTCGTCCTCCCGGGGAAGGACCTGGGTCGCCTGGTCCACTAAGGTCACGGACGATCCGAGGGCCGCCAGGCTTTGGGCCAGCTCGCAGCCAATGGGTCCGGCGCCCAGGACGAGGCATCGTTTCGGAGCCTCGGTCAGCTGCCAAAGCGTATCGGAGGTCAGGGGGTCGCAGTCCCCGAGTCCGGGGATGGGGGGCACCAGGGGTTCGCCCCCGGTGGCCAGAATAATCGCTCGGGCCGTGCGCCGAGTGCCATTGACCTCCACGGTCCAGGGATCGACGAGCCGCGCGGATCCCTTGAGCACCTTCACCCCAAGGCCCTCGTAGCGCTCTGCCGAATCCTTAGGCTCGATGGTGGCAATGGCGCGATGCACCTGCCCCATGACCTCGGCGAAATTCACTTCAACGCCTAAGCTTCGCACCCCCGGTCGCCCCCGGCGCTGGGCCGCCGCTAGATGGGCCGCGGAGAGCAGTGCCTTGGACGGCACGCAGCCGCGATTGAGGCAGTCGCCGCCCATGGCGTCACGCTCGATCAAGGTCACCTTGGCCCGGGCCGTGGCCGCAATGAGCGCCGCGATGAGGCCTCCGGAGCCGCCGCCAATCACGATCACGTTGTCGTCGAAGCGCCGGGGCCGAGCGAAACCGCGAAGGGCCCGGCGCCGGGCCAGCACCGCCAAGAGCCCCCGAGCGAGCCAGGGGAAAAGGCCCAGGGCCGCAAGAGCCAGGAGCAGGGGCGGGGACAGGATGTCCTGAGGACCGCTCAGGGCGCCCAATTCCGTCCCCGCCAGCACATAAACCACGGTTCCCGGCAGCATGCCGAGCTGGCTCACCCAGTAGAACTGGCGCAGAGGCAAGCGCGTCAGCCCAAA
>RGAU01000126.1 GCA_009919975.1 Gammaproteobacteria bacterium | reverse complement strand
GATATCGAACGCCCTGACGCGAAGGAGCACCATGGCCGCTCAGAGTGCAACGCAGCAACAGCAATCCCAGCTCAAAGAACTTATCGCTAAAGGTAAGGACCAGGGCTACCTCACTTACGCGGAAGTGAATGATCACTTACCTGCGGACATCTCCGATCCCGATCAGATTGAAGACATCATTCGTATGATCACGGAGATGGGCATCAAGGTCTTTGAGCAGGCCCCTGATGCTGACGAATTGCTGACCGCTGGGGATTCCTCCGCCGATGAGCTCGCCGCCGAAGAAGCTGCCGCCGCTCTGGCTGCGGTGGAGACCGAGGTGGGGCGCACCACCGACCCGGTCCGCATGTACATGCGGGAGATGGGCACGGTGGAACTGCTCACTCGGGAAGGGGAAATTGAGATTGCCAAGCGCATCGAGGAAGGGCTTCGCGATGTGATGGCGGCGGTAAGCCAGTTCCCGGGAACGGTGGAATACATCGTCAACGCTTACGACCAGGCAGTTGAGGACGACAAGCTCACGGACGTGCTCATCGGCTACCTCGATCCTACCGATGATGTGCCCCCGGCGGCCCAGGTCCAGAATCGTAACGACAGCGATAACGACGATGACGAGGAAACGGAGACCAATACGGGACCCGATCCGGAAGAAGCGCGGTCCCGCTTTGAAGTCATTCGCAAGCAGCTAAAGAAGACCGAGCGCAACATCAAGCGCTACGGCCGGGATGGGAATGCCGCGGTCAAGGACCTAGAAGCGCTTGCGGAATGCTTTGCGCCGCTCAAGCTCACGCCTAAGCACTTCGATGAGATCGTGCGGCAGGTCCGCACGAACCTCGATGCGGTTCGCGAGCAGGAAAAGGTCATCAGCCAGGCCCTCATTCGCCGCGGCCGCATGCCGAAAAAGGTCTTCCTAGCCGAGTTCCCGGGTAAGGAAATCGACGAGAAGTGGCTTGAGAAGCAAATTACGGGCAAGCAGGACTGGTCCTCGCGCCTCACGGCCCATGCCGATGAGCTTCGCCGGGCCCAGCGCCGCCTGCGCGCCGTGGTGGAGGAGACGGGGCTAACCGTTGCCCAGATCAAGGAAATCAACCGTGCCATGTCCCTCGGGGAAGCCAAAGCGCGGCGGGCGAAGAAGGATATGGTGGAGGCCAACCTCCGACTCGTCATTTCCATCGCTAAGAAGTACACCAATAGGGGCCTGCAGTTCCTCGATCTGATCCAGGAAGGCAACATCGGCCTCATGAAGGCCGTGGACAAGTTCGAATACCGTCGCGGCTATAAGTTCTCCACCTATGCCACCTGGTGGATTCGTCAGGCCATTACGCGCTCCATTGCCGACCAGGCGCGCACCATTCGTATCCCCGTGCACATGATCGAAACGATCAACAAGCTCAATCGCATTTCCCGGCAAATGCTGCAGGAGATGGGGCGCGAGCCGACCCCCGAGGAGCTCGGGGAGCGCATGGAGATGCCCGAAGACAAGGTCCGCCGGGTGCTTAAGATTGCCAAGGAGCCCATCTCCATGGAGACGCCCATCGGAGACGACGAAGATTCCCATCTGGGAGATTTCATCGAGGATGTCACCGCCGGGTCCCCCATTGATATGGCGACGGACGAAGGGCTGCGGGAAGCGACCCGCTCTGTGCTCGGGGGGCTAACGGCCCGAGAGGCCAAGGTGCTCCGCATGCGCTTTGGTATCGACATGAATACGGACCACACCCTCGAAGAGGTGGGCAAGCAGTTTGACGTGACCCGGGAGCGGATCCGGCAAATCGAAGCCAAGGCGCTTCGTAAGCTCCGCCACCCCACCCGCTCTGATCACCTACGAAGCTTCCTCGACGATTAAATTAAAGCGCCCCTCGGGGCGCTTTTTTTTGCTCCTAGGTCGTGAGGTAACGCTGCCCGAGGCGGTGCCGGCGAGCCTGGTCTAGGCCCAATGCGTCTTCAAGATAGCGTTCCACGGACGCGAAGTCGGCGGCAATGGCGCCATAGGCGGCCTGAAGATATTCCGGACGCACGCCGGCGATGGCCATGATGGCCTCGAGCTCCGGCAGGGGGCGGTCCCCGTAGTAGCGGCGCATGCGCGGAAGCACGTGGCCTTCTAGATCGATGGCCATATTGGTAAACAGGTAGTCCGATAGGATCACCGACGCCTCCACCCCGAGGGCGTGGAGAATCAACGCCGCTGCAAACCCCGTGCGGTCCTTCCCCGCGGCGCAGTGCACCAAAAAGCCGCCGTCCTCCGTCTCTAGTAGGGCTTCGAAGAGGCGGGCGTAATCGTCTTGATGGTTCGTCGCGAGTTCGTGGTTGATGGCCACCATGAAGTCGATGCGCGCTTGGGCGTCCAGGTCTTCATTGGCAAGGGCCGCCCGCATGGCGATGGCGCTACCCGGGTCCATCGGAATCTCCACTCGTTCGGCGCGAATGGCCTTCGGCGTGGGTTCCTGCTCTCGTTCCTCTGGGCGCCTAAGGTCGCAGATCGTTTGAATGCCCAGGGCATTGAATTGGGCAATCCCGTCCTCCCCTAGGCGATCCATGGCGCCGGAGCGAAAGAGCTTTCCGCGATGGATCGAGCGTTGGTGGTGACCTGGGTAGCCGCCGAAGTCGCGCAGGTTCACGGCGCCGGGAATGGCGATGATGCGATCTGGGGTCATGGTGGAATCCAGCGACGAATTAGAAACGCAGAATCGCACAGCTCTGTGACGGGTGCATGGCAATTGACAACGTTGTCATGGGCTGCTCTGCTCAAGGAAAAAGAAAGGGGAGTGCCATGTCGCACAGCGTGCTGGCGGTGGGGGAGGCCGATCGCGTCTCTCTAGGGCAGAAGCTGGCCTACGGGGCCGGGGCCTTCGTGAATAATCTACTGGCGGCGGCGATCGGTGGGATGACCATCGTGCTGAACCTTGGGCTGGGTATGGATCCGGCGCTCGTGGGCTTGCTGGGCGCCCTGCCGCGGCTCGTGGATGCGCTGACGGACCCGCTCATGGGCTATCTATCGGACCACACCCGTTCTCGCTGGGGCCGGCGCCGCCCCTATATCTTTTCTGGCGCCCTGGCTGTTGGGGTGATTTTCGCGCTCCTTTGGCAGTTACCCGAGGGGCAGAGTGAGTCGTTTTACTTCACCTTCTTTTTGCTGGGTTCCATTCTCTTTTATCTCGCCTATACCGTATTTGTGACCCCCTGGGTCGCGCTTGGCTATGAGCTCACCCCGGATTATCACGAGCGCACCCGAGTTATGGGCGTTCAGAACGCCCTGGGCCAGCTGGCTTACGTGATCGCGCCCTGGTTCCTCGCCTTTATGTACAACGAAGACCTGTTTCCTAATGTCGTTGAGGGCGCTGCGGGGCTGGGGATTCTGGTGGGGGTAACGGCCATGGTTTTTGGGGTGCTGCCGGCGATCTTCTTGCGAGAACGCTTCCAGCGCGCTGCAGAGATCTCGACCCGGGAGGGCTCTGGGGTCGGCGAGGCGATTCGGGATTTCCTCCGCGGTTTTGCCCTAACACTGCGCTTTCGTCCCTTCCTTATGCTTTGTGGCGCCACCTTCCTCGTCTTCAATGGCTTCATCCTGGTCTCTTCCTTCCAGGCCTACGTGATCATCTTTTACGTCTTTGGGGGAGATGAGGCTCGCGCGGCGGAATACATCGGCTGGGCGGGGACGCTCTCGGCGGTGGCCACCTTTGTGGTGATTGCCCTCGTAACGACCCTGTCCTCCCGCTTTGGGAAGCGCCAAACCTTTTTCGCCGCCATTGGGGTTAGCGTGCTGGGCTATCTGGCTAAGTGGTTTTGCTATAACCCGGAAGCCCCCTGGCTCTTGCTCCTTCCCGCCCCCTTCATGGCCTTCGGCCTAGGAGCCCTGTTTACCCTCATGGGATCCATGATTGCGGACGTATGCGACCTTGATGAGTGGGAAACGGGCGAGCGCCGGGAGGGCATGTTTGCCTCCATCTATTGGTGGGTGGTCAAGCTGGGGATGTCCGCGGCGATTCTCGGCGGGGGGCTGTTGCTCAATTTGACCGGCTTCGACGTCGCCCTCGGCGGCGCCCAGGCCCCGGAAACCCTGATGTTTATGCGCCTTTTGGACGCTGGGGTGCCAGCCCTGAGCTCCCTCCTAGCCATCGCGCTGGTGGGTCTTTACCCCCTCACGGAGGCCAGAGCGCATGAAATTCGCGAGGCCCTGGAGGCGCGGCGGGGGACGGCCTAAGGGGTTGACAAGGGGGGTGACAACGCTGTCATCATCCCGAAATGACAAAACGCCGAAGAGTCGGAGGTCCACGGGCCTTTTGCTTGTTGAACAAAAAGACAGCGTTGTCATAGAAAAATAAGCGCTTTCCGATAGGGCGTCGGAAAGCCGCCGGACCGGCGGTTACAGTCGGCCGACTCAGGGGATTTCGCCTTCCAGCGCAAGTTGGGTGCCATACCTCTCTCGGGTCTGTCCGTCTGTCTCCGCCCCAATGATCCAGGGTTACGCGGTTTAGATGCCGCAGGGAGACGTTGATCATGCAGATGCCTTTTGCCGGTGTAGTGCCTCGGGTACGGCACCTCCTCCTGCTCGGTGGTTCCCTCGTACTCGCCGCTTGTGGTGGCCAGTCCGATTCCGTTCCGGCCGGGGAGTTCTCCGCGCCCGTGGTGGAATTCCAGCTGGTCTTCTCCGATGAGTTCAATGGCTCGGAGCTGGATCAGAGCAAGTGGAATATCGTGGAAGGGGACGGCTGTCCGGACCTTTGCGGCTTTGGCAACAACGAGCTCCAGGTGTATTCCGCGGACAGCATTGATGTCTCCGGCGGCACCCTGAAGATCACGGCGCTCGACAATCCGCCCGGTTCTGACGCTCCCTACACCTCGGCGCGGATCAATACCAAGGACAAATTCGAGTTCCGCTACGGCCGGGTGGAGTTCAGCGCCCGCCTGCCCAGCGGCCAGGGCATGTGGCCCGCGCTCTGGATGCTCCATGCCGATGAGTCGGTTTACGGCCCTTGGCCCGCGGGCGGTGAAATCGACGTGATGGAGGCCTTTAACCCGGGCGTGGCAGGCAACACGGCGACCCAGAGCACGACCCACTACGGTCTCCCGGGCGCGCCCTTCAATGGGACCAGCTCGCAGAACGATAATCAGGTGCCGCTCGATGCGGCGTTCCACGAGTACGCGGTGGAATGGGAGCGGGATCAACTGCGCTTCTTCGTAGACGGCGTCCATTTCCAAACGCAAACGTCTGACGAGTGGTATGCCTATTTCCCGGCGGACGAAGACGGTTTCTATGATCCCCTGGGTGCCTACAAGGTTGGGCCTCGGGATGCGCCCTTTGATCAGATGTTCTACCTGATCATGAATCTCGCCGTGGGCGGCAACCCCGTGGGGCCGCCGGAAGGCACGCAGTTCCCCCAAACGCTTGAGGTGGACTATGTCCGCGTCTATCAGTGCGCGAATGCCAACGCCGATACGGGGCGGGGCTGTGGCACCGGGGACCGGACCGTCGTGCCCCTGGAAGACAACGACGGCGGCCCCCTGGAAGGTGTCCCGACGGACAATCCCTATGTTGAGCGCCTTGACCTCTTCACCGATGGTCCGGAAGCCCTTTCCCTAACCACGCCCGACGGCACGTCCACGAACCAGCTTTTCGTCACCGGCTTCACCGGCGAAGGTGCTCAGGTGATCAACGATCCCACCTTTGCCGATCCGAGCGACGACACCAATACGGTTTGGCGCGTGGCCATCTCCGGCGGCGTGGCGAATGCCTATCTTGCTTCCCAGGATCTCTCCGAGGACCCGATTTTAGACACGGGCTTCGATTTCTCCGGCTTCCGGACCCCGGGGGTCGGCGCTGATCCCTTTGGGGAAGTTGCTTTCGATATGGAGATCGTCAGCATCGATCCTGGCGCGACGATTCTTATTAAGCTCGATAGCGGATTCCCTAACCTCGGTGAATATGCGCTGCCAGCCACGGCCCTTGCGGCGCCGGGAGTGCGGAAGACCTATTCTGTTAAGTTCGAACAGTTCCTCCAGAACCCGGGCTTCGTCGACTGCTGCGGCGGCACGGGCGTGGATCTGGCCAACGTGGTGAACCCCTTCGTTATAGAAGTGGTTGGGGGCGCCGCCGAGGTCTATCTCGATAACATTTACGTCACCAACGCCTGTAAGGTCATTGGCGGCTGTGGCGCCGATCTGAAGTCTCGCGGCGTGTCCGACCTGGTGGTCTTCGACGATGAGGTTAACACCGCGGTTTGGAATCGTGGGCTGGTGGCTGCGGACTCGGGTACCGGCTTTGCCGACTACACCGATGGAACGAACCCGGCTAATAAAGTCAACTTCGCCATCGTGGCGGCAGAGGACGCGGCCCGGGGGAACGTTATCGAAGCGACCTTTAACGATAGCGGCGCCTTTGGCGTGTTCTTCGTGGGTAGCAACGTGGGGGTGGACGTGTCCACCTACGGTGGCGGCGCCCTGGTCTTCGACCTCCTGGTTACCGACTATGGCACCAACACCACGGGCATGACCGGCGTGGTGGCCGACGGCGAATGGCAAACCATTACGCTGCCCCTGGCGACCCTCCCGAGCCTGGATCAGACGAGCCTCAATACGGGTATCGTCATCTTCCCGACGGCGCCCCAGAGCGGTGGAATCACCTTCCAGGTCGATAACGTGCGCTTTGTGGCGGACACGGGCGAACAGCCTCCGGCCTTCGCTAACCTGCCGCTGACCTTCGATGACCCGACCCTGACTTATAGCACCGTGGATTTCGCGGGCACGGGGACGGCGCTCGGGGAAGATCCGACCGACGCGGCCAACACGGTGGCCATCACCACCAAGGGCGACGGAGCAGAAACCTTCGCCGGGACGGTGATGATTGATCCCGTGTTCCCGGAGGCCATTCCCTTCACGGCCGATGAGCAGCGCATGTCGGTCCGTGTTCGGGCCCCGGCTGCCGGTATTCCCGTTCTCCTGAAGGTTGAGACTGCAGATGCGTCTGCCTTCGCCGAGCTTCAGGTCAGCACCACGGTCGCCAACGAATGGGAAGTGCTCACCTGGGACTTCGCGACCGCCGGTCTCGATCCCAACCTGGCTTACGAGCGCGCCATCATCTTCTTCGACTTCGGTTCGATCGGCGATGGTTCGGTCTACTACTGGGAGAACGTGCAGCTGGGGGTGCCGGCCGCCGAGCCGGAGGCTCCGGCGGGGCTCACCCTGCCTATCACCTTTGACGCTAACGGGGTGGACTATCCC
>RGAU01000125.1 GCA_009919975.1 Gammaproteobacteria bacterium | reverse complement strand
CCGACCTGGGGCATGGGCTCCCGCCTCCCCCGGCGCGTCGGCGTGCAGGCGGCGAAGGACATGATGTTCTCCGGGCGCGTGGTGGGCGCGGAGGAGGCGGTGGCCCTGGGCCTCGCCCTCGAGGCCGTGCCCGACGATCAGCTCCTGGCCCACGCGACGGCGAAGGCCGAGAGCTACCTTAAAAATTCCTGGTTCACCCTCCGGGCCGACAAGTTTCTCGTGAACGGGGCTCAGGAGCGCCCTGGCGCTGCGGGGCCCCGGTGGGAGCGGGAAATGAGTCCGGGGCGCGGACCAGCCCAGAGGCGCCAAAAAACTCTCAAGGGCCTGCCGAAGGGGCCCGCCGGGCTCGAAGAGCCGCGCCCGGCTCCAGCCGTGGTCAGCCCGGGGAATGCGCCAAAGCTGGGCTTCCGGGCGATCGGCAAGGGCAGCTTCAAGGGTGCCCGGCGGCGCATGGCTGTCCCGCTCCCCGCTCACAAAGCCGCAGGGCAACGCACCTCGAGGGTGCGGTAGGGGCGCCTGGCTAGCGCGCTTCGGGGGCATAAAGGGATAGGCCAGCAGCAGCGTGCCCGCCACCGGCAAGGGGCGCTGCGCGAGGCATTCAAGGGTGCGACGGGCGCCATAGGAATGGCCCGCCAGCACGACGGGGCCTGCGCCCGCGAGGCCCTGGGCGACGGCGAAAGCCGCCGCCACCGCGGCCTGCCCTAGGGCTGGCGCATCGCGCCCGATGCGGGCTTCGGGGCGGGCGGCCCGAAAGGGGAAGGCGTAGCGCAGCACATTCCAACCCAGGGCGTTCAGGGCCTGGGTAAAGGCCTCAAGTACGGGATGGAGGGGTCCAGCGCCAGCGCCGTGGCCCAAGGCCACCCACCCCCGCCCGAACGCCCGATCACACCAGTAGGGCAGCGCGACGGAGCCCTCCACCCCCGCGGCAAGCGCGCCGTCGGGGGCTCGCCCCCAGGGGGACTCAGTTGACGTTGCGCTCATAACCCGCCCAGTAGGGCGCGCGAAGCTCCCGCTTTAGGATCTTCCCGGAGGGGTTCCGCGGCAGGGCGTCGATGAAATCCACGGTCTTCGGACATTTATATGCGGCGATGCGCTGCCGGGCGAAGGCGATAAGCTCATCGGCTTCAGCAGAGGCGCTGGGCTTCAGCACCACCACGGCCTTCACCGCCTCCCCCCAGCGCTCGTCCGGCACCCCAATCACCGCCACGTCCGCGATGGCCGGATGGCCAAAGAGCGCACTCTCCACCTCCGCGGGGTACACGTTTTCCGCGCCAGAGACGATCATGTCCTTCACTCGATCATGCACGTAGACGTAGCCATCCTCGTCGAGGAAGCCCGCGTCCCCGGTGTGCACGTAGCCATCCACGAGGGTTTTCGCCGTCGCCTCCGGAAGATTCCAGTAGCCCGCCATATTCGCCGGCGAAGCCAGGCAGATCTCCCCCACCTGGTGGGGCGGAAGGGTCGTCCCGTCCTCCCCGACGACCTTCACCCGCACCCCCGGGAGGGGCTTGCCCGCGGACTTCATGCGCTGGGATTGGCCCGTGGGGTCGTGATCTCCGGGGGGCAGGTAGGTGGCCGTGCCCGTGGTTTCCGTCATCCCGTAGAGTTGCGCAAAGCCGCACTTGAAGACCGCGATGGCTTCCCGGAGCAGATCGAGGGGGATGGGCGAGGCGCCGTAGAGCATGGTCTCGATGCTGGAGAAATCCGTTTCCGCGCAGCGCGGGTGCTGGAGACACAGGCGCATGGCCGCGGGGACGATGAACAACTTGGTGATGCGTTCCTGCTCAATCACCTCAAGGACGCGCCCCGGTTCAAATTCCGAGAGCACGATATTTTTCGCCCCGGCCCACACCCCCTGCACACCCCAGCCGGCGCCTCCAATGTGGAAGCTGGGCATGGCGACCAGGCTGACGTCGGCCTCGCTCCAGTGATCCCAGGCCATATCGGCATGAGCGGGCAGGCGCCGAATGGCGAGGAAAGCCTCATGGGCCAGCTGCACGCCCTTGGGATGGCCCGTGGTCCCCGAGGTATACATCTGGATGGCGATGTCCTCCGACGTCACCGGGCAGTGAGGATCCTCCGCGCTTTGCCCGTCGCGCCAGGCCTCGAAGCTGTCCCAGCGCTCGTGGCCGGGCACCATGGCGATAATGGTTTTAACGGTTTTCAGTTCGCCCTCGATGGCCTCTACCAGGCCATAGAAATCCGGGCCCACGAAAAGCACTTCGGCGGCGCTGTCATTCACAACGTAGGCCACCTCCGGCGGCGCCAGGCGCCAGCCAAAGATCAACTCATAAAAGAGATCGGAGTTTTTATCGAGGAAGGCGATTCGGGCGCCGTGGCCACAGCCCTCGGCGAGCAGGCCCTGGGCCACCTGACTGGCATGGCGATCGAAGGTGGCGTAGTCCGTGCCCCGATCCTCAAAGAGAAAGGCCGTGGCCTCCGGGCGCGTCGCCGCCTGAAAGCGGAGCACCTCGCCGAGGGTTTTTGCCTCCGTCACCGTTTTGATGTCCATGCCGTCTCGCCTCCCTATCCTCGCTAGCGTGGCCGAGGATCTTAGGGTTAGGGTGCGATGGCAGCAAGAAAGGACCGGGGGAGGGCTAGCGGTCGTCCTGGATGAAGATCGTTAGGGACAGGGGCCCGTGGGCCCCAAAGAGCATGGTCATTTCAATATCCCCGGAGCGCGAGGGCCCGGTGATCCAGTGCAGGGTACGTGGGAACACCAACCCCTCGGCACACCGGCCTGCTCCCGCAAAAAGGCCCAGAGATCTTCCGAAGGGCCAAGGAGGGCGGACGCGGGAAGCACCACCGCGTGATGCTCGGGAAGAAACGCCGACAGGACCGGGTTTTCAGGCCCGGAGGCTAGGGCCAGGGAGCCCGTTTCCGCGAGCCCCGCCACCGCCGTGCTGACCGCAAGGGCATCGCCGCTGGCCACGGGGCGCAGGGCCGGGGCGCTGGCGCCCCAGGGCAGCTTCGCGAGGGGCGAGGCGGGGGCCACCACGGGCACGCCGCCGTGGGCCGCTGCCAAGGCCCTTAGGGCTTCCGTGAGGGCCGCGTCATCGGCAACGCTCTGAACTTTTGCTCCCGCCCCCTCAGCCTGCGCCACGAAGAGCGCCCGAAGTTCCGGGGCCTGAAGCCGCGCCCGCTGGGGCACAAGATGGGCAGGCCGGGATGGGGCAGAACGGGCCTTCAGGGCGCGGCGAACGGCCCCGAGAATCTGCGCCCGGCCCCCGTCGCTCACGGCAGGTCGCTGATGCGATCGATGATGGACCCCACGATGCCATAGGCCACCGCTTCCTCGGCGCTCATCCAGAAGTCCCGGTCCGTGTCCTCGGCAATTTTCTCGAGGGATTGGCCCGTGCGGTTGGCCAGGGTCTGGTTCAGGCGCTCGCGCATTTTCACGATTTCCTGAGCGTGGATTTCAATATCCGACGCCGTACCCCCAAAGCCACCGGCGGGCTGGTGAATGAGGTAGCGAGTATTCGGCAGGGAGTAGCGGTTTTCCTTTTCCGCCGCCAGATAGATCAGCGCTCCGGCGCTGCCTACCCAACCGGTCCCCACCACGCGCACCGGCGCCTTGATGAAGCGAATCATGTCGTAGATGGAATCGCCCGATTCCACGTGCCCCCCGGGGGAGCTGAGGTAGAGGGTAATGGGATCGTCGCTCGCGAAGGCCAGGGCCAGCAGCCGCTCGTTGGTGCGCTGGGCGCTCTCCGTGTTGATTTCCCCGAAGAGGGTCACCACGCGATTCTCGAAGAGCAGGGCCTGCGTGGGGCTGGCCTTCTGCGCCGCTTCGAGATCGGCTTTCTTATCGTCCTTCACGTCGTTCATGGGGCTGTCCTTATGTCTGGGGTGCCTCAAAAAGCTGAGACCCCGCCGTGGGGGCCATTCTAGCGCGACGGCGCCTTTCGTGGGGTGGGGGCAAACTCTTCCCCTTGCAAGCCTGCAAGGAAGCTTCCCCCCTCGGGGGCGGGAAAATTTCGGCTTTCGGTCCAAGCCTTGCCGCCGAGGAGGCGACGAAAGCTGCCCCCGGGGCCCGCGAGCCAACCCAGCATCATCGTCGCTGCGCTAAGGAGCGGATGATACAGGCGCGGTCGGGCCGCGAAGAACGCCCAGAGCCGCAGGAGCCACCGCGCCCGGTCACCGTCAAGGCGCGCATCATAGGCCCGCTGGCGCCAGCGCCGAAGGAGGCTCGGGAGGGGGATTTTCACCGGGCAGACCGCCTCGCAGGCGCCGCAGAAGGTTGAGGCCGTAGGCAAATGGACCGTGTCGTCGAGGCCTGCGAGCTGAGGCGTGAGCACGGCGCCCATGGGACCGGGGTAGACGGAACCATAGGCATGCCCTCCCACCTGCCCGTAGACGGGACAGTGATTTAGGCAGGCGCCGCAGCGAATGCAGCGCAGCATGGCTTCAAACTCGGTGCCGAGCATGGCGCTACGGCCGTTATCCACCAGCACTACATGATAGGCCTCGGGGCCATCGGGATCCTCGGGGCGGCGGGGCCCGGTGGAGAAGGTGGTGTACACGGAGGCTTCCTGCCCCGTGGCGGAGCGAGCCAGCACGCGCAGTAGGGTAGAGGCGTCCTCCAGCGTCGGGACCACCTTTTCGATGCCGGTAACCGCGATATGCACCTTGGGCAGGGACTGGGTGAGATCGCCATTGCCTTCATTGGTGACAATGACCGTGGAGCCCGTTTCCGCGATGGCGAAGTTGGCCCCCGTGATACCCACCTCCGCGGAGAGGAAGTGGGCTCGGAGCTCTTCCCGAGCCTCCGCCATGAGGGCCTCGGCGGTGCTGCGATCGGCATGCTCTCGGCCAACGTGATGCGCCGCGAAGCTTTCCGCCACGTCCTCCTTTCGCAGGTGAATGGCCGGGGCCACGATATGGCTCGGGCGTTCCCGGCGCAGCTGCACAATGTATTCGCCAAGGTCCGTTTCTACGCAGCGCAGGCCATGGGCCTCAAGGTGCTCATTCAGCTCGAGCTCCTCCGTCACCATGGACTTGCCCTTCAGCACCTTTTTGGCGCCATAGCGCTGGCATAGCTCAAGGATGATGGCCCGGGCCGACGCCGCATCAGGGGCCCAATGCACTTCCCCGCCCCGGGCCCGCACCTGCGCCTCGAAGGTTTCGAGCTGCCGATCCAAGGTCGCGAGGGTGTAATCGCGGAGCGCCGCCGCTTCTTCCCGCAGGGCCTCGAATTCCGGCAGGGCCGCGACGGCCTCCCGGCGGCGCACGCTGAGGCCCATGCGCAGCTTCCCCAAAGCGCTTTGCAGGGGCGCATCGGCCAGGGCGTCCCTCGACCGGGCAATGAAATCCTGACTGTGGACTTGAAAGCTCATGGGTGCCCCGCCCCGAGGGCCGGCGCCGGCGTGGGTACGAGGAGCTCCAGCACGTGGCGGAAAGAAAGGCCCGCCTCGGCCCGCTCCTCCCGACCCGCGAGGTGAATGAGGCAGCCCAGATCCCCGCCGGTCACGAGGGGCACCCCGGTGGCCCGAGCACTGGCAAGCTTCTCATCGGCCATGGCCACGGAAACAGCGGGGTACTTCACACAAAAGGTGCCGCCGAAGCCGCAACAGGTTTCCGCCTGGGTCATCTCCGTGAGCGTATAGCCAGCGCGCTCGAGGAGCGTCCGGGGCGCAGACTTCACGCCAAGCTCCCGGAGCCCGGCGCAGCTGTCGTGATAGGTGAGGGTTTGCCCCGCGCCGAGGGGCGCCGGGGTGAAGTCACACTGATTCACCAGGAAATCGGTGATTTCAAAGCACCGCGCCGCCAGGGCTTCGGCCTCCCCAAGGCGGGGATGCTCGGGGCCCAGGACCTCCGGCAGCTGGCGCACCATGCCCGCGCAGCTGCCCGAGGGCACCACCACGGCTTCGACATCCGCGAAGTCCTGGAGCACCTTTAGGGCAAGGGCCTGCGCCGTGGCGCGATCGCCGCTGTTCCAGGCGGGCTGACCACAGCAGGTTTGCTGCCGCGGCACGCGCACGGTGCAGCCGGCTTCCCGCAGCAAAGCCAGGGCCGCCGCTCCGACACTTGGGCGCAACCCGTCCACCAAGCAACTGACCAACAGAGCAACACGCATAGGGGCTCTCCTCCAAGCTCTAACGCTACCGCAGACGCGCTGCACCGGGCCAGGGCCTGGGGTATGCTCGAGGGATCATCACGCCGAGGGAGGACGGCCATGACCCTAGATCCTGTAGTTGCAGCCATTCTTGCGCAGAACCCGGGCCGCCTATGGCGCCATGCAGGCACCGGCGCCGGAGCTCACCCTGGCGAAGGTCGAGGATCGCACCATCGATGGTCCGGAAGGACCCGTGGGCGTGCGCATCTACACTCCGGAAGGGCCTGGCCCCTTCCCCCTTCACGTGCACTATCACGGCGGCGGCTGGGTAATAGGGGATTTGGACACCCACGACCGGGACTGCCGCACCCTAGCCCGGGAAGCGGGCTGCGTGGTGGTGGCGGTGGACTATCGCCTAGCGCCGGAGCACCCCTTCCCTGCTGCCCCTGAGGACTGCTACGCCGCCACCTGCTGGGCCGCGGATCATGCCGCATCCCTGGGCGCCCGGCCGGGTCCCATTACCGTGGGCGGCGACAGCGCCGGCGGCAATCTAGCCGCCGTGGTGAGCCTCATGGCGAAGGCCCGGGGCGGCCCGGATATCGCACTCCAGCTGCTCATCTATCCGGTCACGGACCACGACTTCACGCTGCCCTCCTACCGGGAAAACGGCGAAGGCTACCTGCTGAGCACGGAAACCATGGCGTGGTTCTGGGATCTCTACTGCCCGGAAAGCCAACGCGATGATTGGCGCGCCAGCCCGAGCAAGGCGGAGAGCTTTGCGGGGCTCCCGGAAGCGGTCATTATCACCGCGCAGTACGATCCCCTGCGGGATGAGGGCCACGCCTACGGGGACGCGCTAAAGGCCGCGGGCGTGCCCGTCACGGTGAAGTGCTTCGAGGGCATGATCCACAGCTTCTTCTCCCTGGCCCACATGATCCCCGGCGCCGCCGGCGCGGTCACAATGGCAGTCGACGCGCTGCGCCGCGCCCATGGGGAAAGCTAGCCATGGCCTATCTGCTCGAATGTCGGGATAAGCCCGACTCCGCAGCGCTGCGCCAGGAGACGCGGCAGGCGCACCTCGCCTACGCGAAGGAAACCCCCGCGATCCTTGCGGCAGGGCCCCTCCTCGCGGAGGACGAAAGCACCATGGTCGGCAGCTTCTTCATCCTTGATCTTCCGGACCGGGCCGCGGTGGAAGC
>RGAU01000124.1 GCA_009919975.1 Gammaproteobacteria bacterium | reverse complement strand
GGCCTATGTGCCCCAGCTCCCCCAGCTCCGTGATTACGGCTTAGAAAGCTTCCACCCCCAGCGTGATGTGGTGGCGGCCACGCAGGAGCTCATGGAGCGTATTCACGACGATTTCCACTACGACCCTTCGGCGACGGAGGTCGCGACCCCCTTGTGCGAGGTGTTCGAGGGGCGTCGCGGCGTTTGCCAGGACTTTGCCCATTGTGCCCTCGGTGTGCTCCGGGCCCTGGGCTTGCCCGCGGCTTACTGCTCGGGCTATCTGGAAACGGACCCGCCGCCGGGGGGCGAAAAGCTGGTGGGCGCGGATGCGTCCCACGCCTGGTTCGCCCTTTACGTGCCCGAGCAGGGGTGGCTGGAATTCGACCCGACGAACCGTCAACGGCCGACGGAACGCTACGTGTTTCTGGGGCAGGGCAGGGATTACGGCGATGCGGCACCGCTCCGCGGGATTGTGCAGGGGGGTGGCCATCACGAGGTTCAGGTGAGTGTCGATGTGCACGCCCAGCCGCTTACGTCATCGATGGAGGAAAGCAGCCATGACCATCAACTGGGGTAGCTATGCTCAGCCCGGGCTTTTCGATGAGTGGGTGACGGAGGAGGGTCGCCTGCGCGCCGGCTTTGGGCAGCTGGGTAAGCGCTTTGCCACCTATTCCATGGAGGCGCTCCAGGATCGCAGCGCCAGCCTCGAGCGAGCCATCAAGGAGCAGGGGGTGACCTTCACGGTCTATTCCGAGGCCCACGGATCCATTGATCGCAGCTGGCCCCTGGATTTGATGCCCCGGATCCTTCGGCGCCAGGAATGGCTCACCATTGAAGCGGGCCTGGCGCAACGGGTGAAGGCCCTCAATTGCCTCATCGATGATCTCTATCACGATCAGCGCTGCATCAAGGATGGGGTGTTGCCGGCTTTTCTTCTGGAAAACTCCGCCAATTTTCGGCCTCAGTGCGTGGGGGTAAATCCACCCCTTGGGGTTTGGGCCCATATCTGCGGGAGCGATCTGGTTCGCCACGAAGACGGGCAGATGTACGTCCTTGAGGACAACCTCCGGGTGCCCTCGGGCGTTTCTTACATGCTGGAAAACCGCGGCGTGATGAAGCGGACCTTCCCCGAGCTCTTTGCGAACTTTGCCATCGAGCCCGTGGACGCCTATCCCTCCCAGCTCTACGACACGCTTTGCGCGCTGGCGCCGCACCGGGCTCAGCCTGAAGTGGTGGTGCTCACCCCGGGGGTCTTTAACTCCGCCTACTTTGAGCACGCCTACCTGGCGCAGCAGATGGGCTGCGAGCTGGTGGAGGGGCGGGATCTGGTGGTGAACAGCCAGGATGAGGTGTTCATGCTGACCACCCGGGGGCGGGCTCGGGTGGATGTGATCTACCGCCGAATCGATGATGCCTTCCTCGATCCCGAAGCCTTTAACAAGGATTCCCTCCTTGGGGTGCCTGGGCTCATGCGCGCCTGGAAGGCTGGGAAGGTGGCGCTCGCGAATGCCCCCGGGGCCGGCGTGGCGGATGACAAGGCGGTGTACTGCTTCGTGCCGGATCTCATCCGTTACTACCTCAGCGAAGCGCCCCTGCTACCGAACGTGCCGAGCCATATCTGTGCGCGGAAGGAGGAGCGGGAATACGTGCTTGACCACATTCATGAGCTGGTGGTGAAACCGGTGAACGAGTCCGGGGGCTACGGCATGCTCCTGGGCCCCCAGGCCACCCCCAAGGCTCGGGATTCCTTCCGTAAAAAGATTCAGCGTAATCCGCGAAACTATATGGCCCAGCCCATGTTGAACCTGTCCACCGTTCCCACCTTCCTTGGGCAGGCGGTGGAACCGCGGCACGTGGATCTGCGCCCCTTTATCCTGTCCGGAGAGTCCGTACAGGTCACCACGGGAGGGCTCACGCGGGTGGCCATGCGGAAGGGCTCCCTGGTGGTGAACTCTTCCCAGGGGGGCGGCAGCAAGGACACCTGGGTGATCGATGAGGGGGGGCGCTGATGCTCGCGCGGGTTGCGGAAAATATGTATTGGATGGCGCGCTACCTCGAGCGCGCCGAGGATCTCGCACGCCTGATCGACGTGACGACGCACCTCCACCTCGATTTGCCCCGGGGCAGCACGCCCAGCTGGGGGACGCTGCTGACGCTTATCGGGGCAGAGGAAAGCTACCGGGAAAAGCATGGCGCGGCGGAAGACGAAGGGCGCGTGCTGCGCTTTCTCCTTGGGGATAAGGACCACCCTCAATCGCTGCGGGCCGCCATCGCTGCGGCCCGGTCGAACGCCCGGGGCTTCCGGGAAGTCTTCCCCCGGGAAGCCTGGGAGGACATTAATGGCCTGTACCACTTTAGCCAGGAGCAGCTGAAGAGCGGCCTGAGTAAGCGGGGCCGCCATAGCTACCTCCGGGGAATTATCACCCGGGTGCAAACCGTGGTGGGGCGCCTCGAAGGGGCCATGAACCGCGATGAGGCTTACTACTTTATCGAGCTTGGGCGCCAGCTTGAGCGCGCCGACATGACCACTCGGCTGATTGACAGCAGCAGCGCGCGCCTTGTCCCCCAGGAGGGCAGCGATGGGGCACGTTTTGACGATTTACAGTGGATGAGCGTGCTGAAAAGCCTCACCGGCTACCAGATGTATCGCCTGGAGATGCAGCGGGCCATTCGCTCTGAGTCGGTGCTGGCCTTTCTTTTTCAGTCTTCGCGCTTTCCCCGCTCCGTGGCCGCCGCCTTGCTGGCTCTTCGTCGCAGCCTCGAAGCCCTTGATCCAGAGGCCTCCCTGCCTCGCCGCCTCCCTCAGGTGCTGCGGCAGGTGAGCCAGCTTGAGCCCGAGGGGTTGGCTGGGGAGAAGCTTCACGCCCTGATTGATGAACTGCAGCAGGGCTTTGCAGACATTCATGGCCAGCTCGAGCGTCGCTATTTCCGCCCCGCTAGGAGCGCGGACCCGGAATCGGGAAGCTAGCCGCGCCAATAGCTGGGGGTGAGGAGCACCATCACGGTCATGATCTCGAGGCGCCCGAGCAGCATGCCGAGGGTCAGAAGGCCCTTGGCAGCGTCCGGCAGCGTCGAGAAATTTCCGGAGGGGCCGATGGTGCTGCCGAGCCCCGGGCCCACGTTGGCGACGGCGGTGGCCGCGCCGGAAAGGGCGGTGAGGAAGTCGAGGCCCAGGGCCGAGAGGGCGAGGGCAATGACGCCAATGGTGGCCATGAAGAAGAAGGCGAAGCCCGTCACGGAATGAAGGACCTCCTCCGGCACTCGGCGTCCGTTGAAGCGAACGGGGAAGAGCCCCCGGGGATGGACGAGGCGCTTCAGCTGGTTGGTCAGCACGGCGAAGCCCAGCTGGAGGCGGAACACCTTCATGCTGCCGCTTGTGGAGCCTGAGCAAGCGCCGATGAAGAGGGCGAAGAAAAACAGCATCACCGCCGTTTGGCCCCAGCTGTTGTAGTCGCTTACGGCGTAGCCCGTGGTGGTCAGAATCGAAACCGTGTTGAAGAAAATCCAAAGCCAGCTGCTGTCCGCACTTGGCCCGCCGCCGACCTTTAGCAGCAGGACAAAAGCCCCGTAAAACAGGAGGACGAGCAGGAAGAAGGTGCGCACCTGCTGGTCCCGAAGGAGATTCCGCAGGGCGGAGCGCACGCCTCGGAGGTAGAGGGAGAAGGGAAGCGCCGAGGCCAGCATGAAGAGGCAGGCGGTCAGTAGAAGTGCCGGCTGCTGCCCAAAGGCGCCGAAGGACGCGTCGTAGTTGGCGAAGCCTCCGGTGGCGACCGTGGTCATGCCATGGCATAGGGCATCAAAGGGCGCCATACCAAAGAGGGCGTAGGTACCCACGCAAAGCGCGGTCATGCCCAGGTAGACGAGGCCAATGCCCCCGGCCATGCGATTGGTGCGGGGCAGGGCCTTATCGGACCAGTCCGAAGACTCGGTCTGGAAGAGGCGCATGCCCCCCACCCGGAGGAAGGGGAGGATGGCGATGCCGATGACGATGATCCCTACGCCCCCTAACCATTGGAGCATGGCGCGCCAGAGCTTGAGGCTTCGAGGCAGGGCTTCCAGGTGGGTGATGATGGTGGATCCGGTGGTGGTGATTCCCGAGGCCGCCTCAAAGATGGCATTCACCGCGCCCAGCTCCGGGCGTCCAAGGTAGAAGGGTAGGGCGGCAAAAAGGGCCAGGGCCGTCCAGGTGCTGGTCGTGGCCAGAAAAAGGCTTTGGGGCTTCAAGCGGAAATCCTGCCGGAGGCCAGGCAGAAAAAGGAACAGCCCCGCGCCCAGGGTGAGCGCTGCGGCCTGCCCCAGGGCCGCGGTGTGCCCGTCTCCGTCGAAGTAGGAGAGGAGCACGGGCGGCATCATCAACAGCGCCAGCAGGCACAGGAGCGCTCCGCTGAGGAAGAGCGCAGGCGAATAGCGGCGTCTGGGCAAGGCGGGACCCTCGTTTTGCTTGCCGCCGCATTGTACGCTCGCCGGAGCAGAAGGACAGGGTGGGGAAAGCATGGGGGAGCACAGCGGTGCCGACCTGCGGGCGCGGCTAGGAAAGATTATTTTCGAATCCACGGCGGGGGCGCCGCGGCACTTTGATTTGGCCCTCATGGCCGCCATTGTGGTGTCCGTGCTCGCGGTGCTGCTGAACAGCGTGCCCACCATCAACGCGCGCTTTGGCGCGCCCCTGCGCTTGCTCGAGTGGGCCTTTACCGTGCTCTTTACCCTGGAGTACTTCCTGCGCCTTTGGGTAACGGAGCGCCCCTGGCGCTACGCTCGGTCCTTCTACGGCATTGTGGATGCGCTGAGTGCGTTGCCCACCTGGCTTAGCCTATTTATCCAGGGCACGGAATATATGATGGTGGTGCGCCTGCTCCGCGTGCTTCGCATCTTTCGCGTCCTGCGCATGGCGCGCTGGCTCGAGGAGTCGCGCCTCCTGATCTCTGCCCTCCGCGGCGCCTGGAGAAAGATCTTTGTTTTTCTCCTCACTATTCTGACCCTGATCACGATCTTCGCTGCGCTCCTGTATGTCATTGAGGGGCCCGAGCACGGCTTCACGAGCATTCCCATCGCCATGTACTGGGCCATCGTGACCCTCACTACCGTGGGCTATGGGGATCTTGTGCCGCAAACGGGGCTGGGCAAGGCCATCGCGGCCTGCGCCATGATTGCGGGCTACGCGATCATTGCCGTGCCCACGGGCATCGTCACCGTGGAGCTCAATCAGGCCCTTCGCCATCGGGGCGGGCCCCTTCGTCGCTGCGATCGTTGCGCGAGCCCCGTGGACCGTCCGGAGGCGCGGTATTGCTGGGGCTGTGGCGGCGGCCTTTAGGGGGCTTCCCGCAGGAGCTGGCTTCGAAAGTTTTGCGCCGCGGGGGAAAGCGTGCGTCCCTTCCGCTCCGCCAGGGCCAGCTTCCGACTGATACGAAGCCCGACCACCGGGACCTCCTGCACCAGATCCTGTCCCTGCACCCCTAGGCGGCTCACGAAGGCCAGGCTCTTGGTGGTGGCCACCATGCGCAGGATCGCGGGGATGGAGCGCAGCTCCATCACCACGTTGATCTCCACCCCGGCCTGGCGAAGGCTGTCGTCTACAATTTGGCGGATGGCGCTGCCCCCCTCAAAGCCGACGAAGTTCTCCCCGTCGATAGCTTCCAGGGGGACCCGGCCAAGGTGGGTGAGGGGGTGGCCCGCTGCGGCTATGAGGACGATCTGATCGTCCAGAAGCGGCGCGATGGCTAGGCCGGTTTTTCGGATGGGGAGGGTGACGAGCCCAAGCTCTAGCCTTCCCGAGGCCACGTCTTCAGCGATGTCGCTGGAGCTGCCCTCCTTCACCTGGAAGTGCACGTTGGGCGAGTGAGTCTGGAAGCGAGCGATCTCCCCGGGGAGGAGGAAGGAGACGGCGGTGGCGCCGCCCCCGAGGCGAATGGTGCCGCCCGTGGCGGTGGTGTGCCGGGCCACCTCTCGCTTAGCCCCTTCATAGCGTTCAATCAGCTGGCGGGCCTCGCCCACGAGAAGACTGCCCGCTTCCGTAAGGGTCGCCCCGTTGCGCCCGCGCTGGAGAAGCGTGGTTCCAAATTCGCTTTCCAGCTGCTGCAGCCGTCGCGTCAGGGCCGGCTGGGTGAGCCCTAGGCGCCGGGCCGCCTCGGTAATGGCGCCGGCCTCCGCCACGGCGACGAGGCTGCGCAGATTGGCCAAATCATGCATAAAAAAAACCTATATGAAGCATAATTTATATCCATTATACGCATAGAATTTCCTCTGCTACAGTCGCGCCTCCATTGGATCAGGAGGACCGCCCCATGCTCGAAGCCTATCGTGCCCATGCCGCAGAGCGCGCTGAACAGGGTTTACCCCCCAAGCCGCTAACGGCGGAACAAGTGTCTCAGCTTGTCGAGCTTTTGAAGGCGCCCCCGGCGGGCGAAGAAGCGTTCCTCATGAACCTGCTCACCCAGTGCGTGCCGCCGGGGGTTGATGACGCCGCTTACGTGAAGGCCGCCTTCCTCGCGGACGTGGCCAAGGGCGCCGCAAGCTCCCCCCTTATCGACGCGACGGAAGCGGTGCGCATTCTTGGCACCATGCTCGGGGGCTACAACATCCTGCCCCTCGTCGAGCTTCTTGATCACGACACCCTCGCCGCCAGTGCCGCTGCGGAGCTCAAAAACACCCTGCTCATGTTCGACGCCTTCCACGACGAAGAAGGGCAATGCGCAGGCGGAAGCAGTGCTCAAATCCTGGGCCGAGGCCGAGTGGTTTACGCGTCGCGAGGATCTCCCGGAAACCATCAAGATGGTGGTCTTCAAGGTGACCGGGGAAACGAACACGGACGATCTTTCACCGGCGCAGGACGCCTGGTCCCGTCCGGATATTCCGCTCCACGCCCTGGCCATGCTGAAGAATCCTCGGGACGGCATCACCAATGCCATCGAGCAGATCAACGGCCTCAAGGAAACGGGGCTCCCCGTGGCCTACGTGGGCGATGTGGTCGGCACCGGTTCTTCCCGGAAGAGCGCCACCAACTCCGTGCTCTGGCACATGGGGAACGACATTCCCTTCGTGCCCAACAAGCGCCAGGGCGGCGTGGTGCTGGGTTCCAAGATTGCGCCGATCTTCTTTAACACCGTGGAAGATTCCGGGGCCCTGCCGATCGAGTGCCCCGTGGACCAGATGAACATGGGCGACGTTATCGTCATCAAGCCCTATGCCGGGGTGGTGGAGAACGAAGCCGGGGAGGTGATCTCCGAGTTCTCCCTGAAAACCCAGGTGCTTCTGGACGAGGTCAAGGCCGGGGGACGCATTCCCCTGAT
>RGAU01000123.1 GCA_009919975.1 Gammaproteobacteria bacterium | reverse complement strand
GGTCGTTAGGAGCTTCAGGAACTCCTGGCGCCCAAGCTCATCGCTCTTCGGCGCGGACGCCGCGGCCTTACGTTCTTCGTAGCTGGCAAGGCCCGTGGGAAGACTTTGAGTGACTTGAGCAACCATGCCTTAGCTCCGAATCACTTCAAGGGTTTTTAGCATGAGCTGGCGCGCCGTATTCACCACTTCGACGTTGTTCTCAAAGCCCCGGGAGGCATCGAGCATGTCGACCATTTCCGCCACTGCATTCACGTTAGAGAGATAGACGTAGCCCTTCTCATCGGCCTTGGGGTTTCGCGGATCGAAGCGGCTAATCACCGGCGAAGGGTCATCGGTGATACCCGCCAGCTTCACCCCACCCACCACGGGGGCGCCTTGATGGAGCTGCTCCTTGCGAAGAAGCGCCTCAAAGACCGTGCGCTTCGCTCGGAAGGCCTCGGCCTCGGAAGAGGCTTCGGATCCCACGTTGGCAAGGTTAGAGGCGATGGTGTTCATGCGAACGGACTGGGCGTTGAGGGCCGTCCCCGCAATGTCGAACACCCGCTGAAGGTCTAGACCGGCCATGCCTATTCTCCTCGCAGGGCCCGGCGAAGGCCGGACACGCGGTTGTTTAGGAAATCGAGGGTCGCTTGATACTGGGCCGCTGCGGCACCGAACTGGGCCTGCTCCACGGAAGATTCCACCGTGTTGCCGTCAGCCGAAGAGTTCATGGGAATGCGATAGACCATTCCGTCCCGGCTCTGATCCCCTCCCACGGCAAAGTGCTGGCGATGGGTCGTTTGCAGCGCGTCACCGGTGGCGGCAGACAGCACCGCCTTAAAATCGAGGTCCCGGGCCTTAAAGCCCGGGGTTTGGGCGTTTGCGATGTTCTGGGCAAGCAGATCAATACGCTGGCTGCGCAGCGCCAGAGCCTGCTCATGGATGCCAAGAATGTTGTCGAAACGCGCCATAGCCACCTCAAGTTTCCTTGCCTTCCGCCGATTACCGCTTAGGGCGTAAAAGGGCTCACCGCAGAAATTGCAGGGGCCATGCCAATGCGCCTAAAAATCCTTCATACCGCTGATTCCACTAATTTTTTTCCATGAAAGGGATCCGACCTGCCGGCGGCCCGGCGTCCCCAACGGCAAAGCTTTGCCGCCGGTTAGGCAAGGCCTTGCCGACGAACGCATGGGGTCGCTCGACGCTAGACCGCACTCCCCGAGAGCGGCACACTGCTTGGGAAAGGAGAGGACGTGCCATGGGAAAGGCCCCCCGGAGTATCGCGACAAGTGCCGGTCTAGGAATCCTCTTTGGGGTCCTTGGCATCGCACCCCTTTGCGCAGCGGAGGAGGAAAATCCCCTGGAAGCCCTGCGCGAAGCGGCGCGAGGCTTTGTGGCTCAGGACCTTGGCCTGCAGGAGGAGGAGATCCAAATCCCTCCCCTCGATCGCCGAGCCCGCGTCCCTGCCTGCGATGGCCCCCTAACCTTTCGCTGGCCCTTTCCTAGCAATGCGACCGTGGAAGCCTATTGCGCAAGCACCGAGGAACGGCTTTTTCTTCGAGTCACCTTTGCGAAGGCCCCGAAATCGCGAGGCGCAAGGACGGGGGGATTTCCAGGCTGGCAGGTCATGGCAGCCCATCGGGCGGGGGACGTGCTCCGGCAGGCGGATTTGAAGCCGGCGCCGGAGGCCCTTCCGGGGAGCCAGCCCTATCGGGGCCCGGCCCCGGATGGCACCACGCGCCTCAGGGTGCTGAGGCCTTTGGAAGCGGACGACCTTATCCTCCAGGACAGCGTCCGCCTTGAGCGGAAGGTCCTTCGCGCGGAAGCGACCCTCGCCGCGAAGCTCCGCTTGCCCCACCCTCAGCTCACCGAAACCTGGGTCCCCGCAGAGGGCCTCCCCGGGGATGTGCTTAACCCCGATGCCGTTCCTCCCCTGGTCGCCCTGAATCGCCCCCTCGCCGCCGGGAGCATGCTTCGAGCCAGCGACTTGTCGAGCGCAATGCTGGTCGAGAAGGGCCAGAGGGTCCGGGTTGCCCTCTCCCAGGGCGCCCTGGTGCTGGAAGCGGACCTCATCGCAGAAGAGGAAGGCTCCCTCGGAGAAATCGTGGTTTTGCTGAATCCGGAGACCGGGCGGCGCCTTCGCGCCCGGGTGACGGGCCCGGGGCAGGCAGACCATGCGCCCTAGTGCGGCTCCCCAAATTCGTTTACAGTTTTTCCCCAGTCTGACGATTAAGTGATTGAAAGCTCTTAGAAACTTTTTTTGCGAAAAGTGCTAAAGGTTGCCGAGCTACTGTCGATTAGGCAACTAAGAGCCAAATTTTTGGGCGAGGAAATCCCATGGCAGATCCCATCTCTGGAGTCGGAGGCCGCGGCCCGCAAGCGCTACGCCTGACGGAAGCGGAGAACAAAAAGTCCGCCGAAGCCACTCGGAATACGGGTAGCGAAAGCGCTCCGGCAGGGGCCCAGGACAGCGTCGAGCTCAGCGAAGGCGTGAAGAGCGCGAGCACGGAAGCGGTCTTTGATGCGGATCGGGTCGCCGAACTCCGGCAGGCCATTGCTGATGGCCAATACCCCCTAGACGCCAAGCGCATTGCGGAAAGCTTCGCAAGCATCGAGCGCCTGCTTTAAAGTCGAGGTCTTTCCGCCAAGGGACAAATCGTGTCCGAAGCTGCCTCCCAGGTCCTCGACACCGCACGCCGCCTTCAACGTTTACTTGAGCAAGAGTTCGACGCCCTAAAAAACCGCGATCTCCCCCAGCTTGAGAAGCTCACGGAGACCCGGGAAGCCCTCCTTTCCCAGCTCCTGTATTTCCGCCAAACCCAGGAATCGCTTTGGAAGGGCGCTGGCTTCGATGCGGTGCGTGCCCTCGTGGCGGAATGCCAGGCCCTCCACAAGCGCAATGAGCTCCTCCTGGCCCGGCAGCTTGACGGTATTCGTCGTACCCTCGGCGCCCTTCAAAAGAGCAGCGACGACGAGGACCTATACGATCGCCTCGGGCAGCTAGCCCGTCGCCGATCGAGGCTCTTTACCGACGACGCCTAGGCGCCCCAGGCCGCCCAGGGGAGCACCTTCTCACCTAAAGCTCCCGACCTAAGAGCCGATTATCTCCTATGACGCCGCTTCGGCTTTCGGCAAGGAGATACGCCTCATGGCTCCCCGTAGCTTCTCATTCCTCGGCTTAATCGCCCTCGTCATTGCCCTGGGCGGATGCGCCTTCGCCGCCAGCCCGGCCCTAACCCTTGGGGGCGCGCGGAATGCCGCCGGCGAGGCCCTGCGCCTTAGCGAACGGGGATCGCAGCTGGTGGGGATTGGCTATGCCGTGATCAGCGTGCAAAACCACAGCAATCCGGAGCAGCGGCGCCTCCTAGCCATTCGCTCTTCGAAGCTCGATGCCTATCGCGCCCTTGCCGAGCAGGTCTTTGGTCAGTATCTGGATGCGGACACGACCATCGGCGAAATGATGATTGAAGATGATCGTTTCCGGGCCCGAGTGGAAGGGGTCATCTACGGGGCGCGGCTCGTGTCCATCGAACCCGTGGGGGACGACAGCTACCAAACGACCCTGTCCCTGGATCAGCACGTGGTGCAGGACCTCCGGGCCCTTTACCTCGGTTATTTCGCCCACACCGGCAACCCGAGCTAGGGAGCCTTGCCATGCATCGCTCTGCCCTCGCCCTCGTCCTCGCCCTAACCGTCGCTCCCGCCCTGGGGGAAACCGGCTCGGCCCCGAGCGCCGAGGCTCGCCTGGAGGCGGCAAAAAACGCCATGGTGGATCACGCCCTTAGTCAGCCAACGCGCATTCACAGCGCCGCCTGGGTTGATGAAAACGGCGTACTCCATGAGCAAAATCGCTTTCAGGCGACGGGGCAGATTCGCGGAATCCGCATGCCCGGCTACCTTCCCCAGCCTGCCCAGGAAGAGGAAGAGAACGAAAGCGCCGATGGCCTGCTGGCAGACGGCGCGAGCTCCCTTGAAAATCCTGAGGGCCAGGGGGAGGCAGAAAGCTGCCTAAGCCTTCCTGGGCTTGCGCACATGGCCGTGCTGGACCTCGAGGTGCTTACCCCCCCCGGGAGCGGCGCATCGGGCTATGCTCGGCAGCTCGAAGCGGAAACCCGGCGCCTACTCCTCCGCCGCTTTGAAGGGGCGCCCGGTTGGCGCTTGGCACCGCGACACCAGGCCGCCTCCCTAAGCAGCGATTACGAGCGCGCGGTCTATGAGGGCCCGCGAAACCGCCGACCCCTCCACCTGACCCTAGCCCTCTCCGTGCGCCAGGAAAGCCAACGACCCCGGTGGTGGAACCTTCCCGCCAAGGCTATCGCGCCCATGAAGGAAAACTTCGGCCCCTTCCGGCAAAGCACTCCGGCCCTTGAGCTAGACCTAGAGCTTCGGCTCTCCGCTCCAGATGATCCGGCCTATCTCTGGGTGGGCTATGACAGCCTTCGCCTTGGGGCCCGAGCGAGCCAGTGGTCGCCGGCGGTCCAGCCCCGGGATATCGGGAAGATCTACACCCGGCTGAACCAGTGGTTCGACGCCCTCGAGGCACGGCAAAGCTGCGAAGCCCCCCGCTACGCCGTGAGCAGCGTGGTTCGCGGACAGTACGTGGTTAGTGGGGGCCGGCAGGCCGGGCTCAAGCCCGGCGATAAGCTGATCCTTGCCGATGGCCTGCGCACCCCGGAGGATGTGCTCGCCCAGGGGGTGGACAGCAGCATGGCGCTGGCCGAGGTTCGCTGGATCGAAGAGGAGGAAGCGGGGCTTACCCTGCTTTCCGGCACGGCGCCGAGAAGCGCCGCCCAGCTGGTGGCGATCCCCCTTTAGGCCCTAGGGCTCGCGCACCAGCATGAAGGGGTGTTCCGCCGAGAGCAGCGCCCGACAAGATCGAGATCCCTGATAGGTATAGACCACACAGCCGTAGTACTGGCTCAGCTCGAGCTCACTGTTGGTCCAGAAGTTTTCCACCGGAAGCTCGGGAAAAATGTTGGGGTTGTAGGCCGGAGAAACGCAGGACATCTCTTGAATGGCGCGCATCTCCTTCGGCGACGGGAGACGCCAATTGCCGCCGGAGCGCTCGCTGACCTCCACCGCGTAGGCCTGCGCGGCCTCAAAGCTGAGGGACTGGGCTTCCCCACGGCAGCTGCGATTCACATAGCGCTGCCCTGCGGGACAGCGGTAAAAAAGCACGTCAACCGCCGGGTGGGCGACCAGGCCCCCATCGACCTCGCGGAAGGCGCCGCGCTCACCGATCTCAAAAAGGTCGCCACAGGCCGGCAACTCCGTGGGATCGTGGCAGCCGGCGAGGGCAAAAAGCATCAAGAAAAACGCCCTGCGACCGAATGAATAGGTTGATGGCCCCTTCGAAGTTTTGGTCATCAGCGTCCCTCCTAGATCGTTGTATAGTGCGAGAGGAGTGACGCGCTGGCAAACCCCGCTCGCGGTTTAAGGGGTGATGCAACAGCCGGGCCAAAAACAGCTAAAGGGTGAGGCAGCATGGATATCGCAACCGTCATTGGCCTAGTGGGCGCCTTCGCCATGGTGCTGATGGCCATTCTTCTGGGCGGCTCGATCTTCGTCATGATGATGCGCTCCTCCCTCGCGGACTTCCTAAAGCTCGGCGGCATCCTCGGCAAGGCCTTCGGCGCGAAGGTCGACGACCCCGTGGATCTCATTAATCAGCTGGTGGAGCTTGGCACGCTGGCCCGGAAGGACGGGATGATCGCTTTGGAAGGGCAGGAAATCTCCAACCCTTTCCTCGCCAAGGGCATCGGCATGCTGGTCGATGGCACCGATCCAGGCATGATTAAAAGCTCCCTACACAACGATCTTGGGGGCATGAAGCTGCGCCACGAACTGGGCGCGGCGATCCTGGACGCCGGGGAAAAATACGCTCCGGCCATGGGGATGATCGGCACCCTCGTGGGTCTCGTGCAGATGCTTTCAAATATGTCGGACCCGAAGTCCATCGGGCCGGCCATGGCCGTGGCCCTGCTTACCACCATGTACGGGGCCATCTTGGCCAACATGGTCTTCGGACCCATGGCAGAAAAGATTAAGGACTACTCTTCGAAAGAGGCGAACAACTGCGCCCTCATCATCGAGGGCATTATGTTCATCCAGTCCGGCGGCAACCCGCGGCTTATGGGTGACCTCCTCGCTTCCTTCATTGCGCCCAAGGCTCGGGCGTCCCTGGCCGCGGGCTAAGCCACCATGGCCGAGGCACAGGCAGAGCCCATCGAAGAACCGATTCCCAACGAGGACGCGGAGGCGGAAGAAGCCGCGGCCGGCGGCGACGGGGGCGGTGAAGAGGATGCTCCGGAGGAATGTCCGAGCTGCCCCCCCGCGGGGGCGCCCCTATGGATGGCAACCTTCGCGGACATGATGTCGCTGCTGCTGTGCTTCTTCGTACTCATCCTGTCCTTCGCAGAGATGAACGTTCCTAAATACAAGCAAATTAGCGGATCGCTCCAGAGCGCCTTCGGGATTCAGCGCATTGTTCCCGTGGTGGAGCCGCCGAAGGCGCAAAGCCTGATTGCCAAGGCCTTTACGCCGTCCGTAGCCCAGCCCACGCCGATCGATACCATTCGCCAGCAAACCACGGACGAAACCCAGCCCGATCTCGAGAAGAAGCTGGAAACCAAAACGGAGGATTTCCCCACCCCGGAGGAAAAGGCCCAGCTTGAGCAAATGCTTGCGGAGGAGATCGCCAAGGGGCAGGTGGAGGTGCGCATCGAAGACCAGGAGCTGATCGTCGAGATGAAGTCGCCGAACGTTACCGGAGGTCGGGAAGCCGGCGACTCGGGACGCATGGCCGGCGCCCCCATCAGTCGGGAAGCGCTCAACACCTACGCGAAGATCGCGGAGGCGCAAAGTCAAATGGACCGGGACCTCACGGTGCTGGCTCCGGAACCCACGGTGGCCAGCAGCCAAAGCCAGGGGGACGCCAGCGGTGGCCCCGCCGAAGGACAGAGCGCTGGAGGCCAGCCGGGCACGGGCGGCGATGGCAAGAGCGCCGACGATCTCTATGCTCGGCTACGCGCCGACCTTTCGGAGGAAATTGAGGAAGGGCTGGCGGAGGTGGAGCGCGAAGGGGACGCGGTTATCGTTCGCCTCGCGGACCAGGGCTCCTTTGCCTCCGGCAGCGCCGATCTCCAGCCGACCTTCCTCCCCCTTCTGCGACGCACGGGCCAGGCGCTCACCCAGGGAGACGGCAAGATCAGCGTGAATGGGCATACGGATAACGTCCCCATTCTCTTCAACGATCGCTTCAACTCGAACTGGGATCTCTCCGCGGCGCGCGCGGCCGCCGTGGCGGA
>RGAU01000122.1 GCA_009919975.1 Gammaproteobacteria bacterium | reverse complement strand
GCCAAAAACCACAAGGCGCTCGACGTTCAGCATAGCCTTAAGCGCTTCAACGGCCGTGCCCTTCGTGCCGGCGCCGTGGTGAATATCGATCCAGCCGAGCCCCGGCCCCTCGAAGGCGTCCCCCGCGTAGGCAACGAGTTCGGGGAAGGGGGCGACGGCGGCGGCGAGGCGCTCCACCGCCTCCCGGGGTCCTAGGGCGCTGATGCTGGTGATTTCCGCATCGGCGGGCAGGGTAGCAAGGTCCGCCAGATCAACTTGGTCTCGCTCTCGAAAGGCCCGGGCCAGGGCTTGCTCTGTCTCGTTGAGCTCCGACGCGTGATAGATGCGATGGACGTTCCCCGGCTCGAGGGTCGCGAGGAAGGGGCTTAGGCCCTCTGCCCGCGAGGCCTCCAGCACGGAGCGGATCTCCTCCAAGCGCAGATGATGATGGTGGCTGTAGAGGGCCTCTAGGGGGTGCCAAAGCAGCACCCCATTCTTGAAGGCCTGAGGATGGTCAAAGCCCAGGCCTTCGAGCAGATCTGCGGCGCCATGGCGGGCGCGCCCCGTGGCCACGGTATAGGGGATACCCCGGGCCCGGAGCGCCGCCAGCGTTTCCTGCGTGAAGTCGGAGATCTCCGAATGGGCGTTCAGCAGGGTGCCGTCGAGGTCAAAGACGACGAGTTCGGAGGCGGTCTCAGCCATGGTCTTGGGGAATGCGCACCCAGCCTTCCATGAGAACCCGCGCGCTCCGGGACATGCGGACCCGCTTGACGGCCCAGCTGCCGTCGGCGCCTGCAGCGGCCTCGGCACCGACCCGCAGCGTGCCCGAGGGATGGCCGAAGGTGACTGAGTCACGCTGGCCGCCGCCGGCCGCTTCGTTGACCAGCGTGCCGGGAATGACCGCGGCGGTGGCAATGGCCACGGCCGCCGTCCCCATCATGGCGTGGTGGAGCTTGCCCATGGACAGGGCGCGCACGCACAGATCGATGGTGTCGGCGTCCACCGTTTTGCCGCTGGAGGCGGCATAGGCGGTGGCGGGCGCAACAAAGGCGACCTTTGGCGTGTGCTGGCGTGTGGCGGCCTCGCTTACGTCCTTGATCAGCCCCATGGCCACGGCGCCGTGGGCGCGGATGGTCTCGAAGCGTGCGAGGGCCGCGGTGTCGTTATTGATCGCGTCCTGAAGCTCGGTGCCCGTGTAGCCGAGCTCGGTCGCGCGGAGAAAGATGGTCGGGATGCCCGAGTTGATCATCGTGGCTTCGAAGGTGCCTACGCCTGGGACCTCGAGGCGATCCACCAGCTGCCCCGTGGGGAAGAGGGCGCCCTCGCCGTCGGCGGGGTCAAGGAAATCCACGGGCACCTCGGCGGCGGGGAAGGTCACCCCGTCGAGCTCAAAGTCGCCCGTTTCCTGCACGGCGCCGTCGGTCATGGGCACCTGATTCAGAAGGGTCTTCTCAATATTGGCCTGCCAAATGCGCACTTCGCAGGTGCCTTCGGTAGGTACCCGGGCCGGATCGATGAGCCCTTCGGCGATCGCGAAGGGCCCCACGGCCGCGGACAGGTTGCCGCAGTTGCCGGACCAGTCGACGAAGGGCGAATCGATGGAGACCTGGCCAAAAAGGTAGTCGGGCGATCGCTTTTGCTGACCAGTACCACCTTGGAGGTGCTGGAGGTGGCCCCGCCCATGCCGTCCGTGTGCTTGCCGTAGGGGTCCGGGCTGCCGATGACCCGAAGACACAGGGCATCCCGGGCCGGGCCGGGAACCTGGGCTTCGGGGGGAAGGTCGGTGACGTTGAAGAACACGCCCTTCGAGGTACCCCCGCGCATATAGGTCGCGCGGATTTTCTGCTGCGGCTTAAAGGCGCTCACCCCTGGGCCTCCAGGAAGTCCTCGGCGAAGCGCTGAAGCACGCCGCCGGCCTCGTAGATGTGGAGTTCCTCGGCGGTGTCGAGGCGGCTCTTCACGGGCACTTCGACGCGCTCGCCGTTGGTGCGGGTGATGACTAAGGTCATGAGTGACCCCGGTGCCAGCTCACCCTCGACGCTGAAGGATTCCGTGCCATCAATGCCGTAGGTGATGCGGGTATCGCCGCCGGTGAATTCCAGGGGCAACACGCCCATGCCGATGAGGTTCGTGCGGTGAATGCGCTCGAAGCCCTCGGCCACAATCACCTCGACGCCGGCAAGGATGATGCACAGGGGCTGGCTGCGCTCCATATAGGTTTCGATGACTTCCCACATGCGCTGCACCGTGCCCTCGGGCTCGAGGCGAGCCAGGGACCCCTGGATGACCTCGCCCTTCTCGTCCCGACACATCTCATTGAGGAGCTTCGGGTTGGCGAAGGTCGCGCGTTGCGCCGTGAGGTGATCCCCTCGGTGCGTGGCGTAGGAATTGAAGTCTTCCTCCGGCAGGCCCATTTTCGCGAGGTATTCCCCGGCGGCGCTGCTGGCCAGAATAGCGTTCGAGGGGGACAGGTGATCGGTGGTGATGTTGTCCCCGAGCACGGCGAGGGGACGCATCCTACTTAAGGTCCGCGGCTTCGCCAGGGCCCCTTCCCAGTAGGGCGGACGCCGGATGTAGGTGCTTTGGGGCCGCCAGTCGTAGTTGGGGCTCACCGCATCGGTCACGTCCTCGACCTTCAGGAACATGGGGTCGTAGACGTCCCGGAACTGCTCGGGCTTTACGGCCTCGGCGACCAGGGCATCGATTTCTTCGTCACTCGGCCAGATATCGGCGAGGCGGATCGGCTGGCCGGTGCTGTCGGTGCCCAGCACGTCCTTTTCGATGTCGAAGCGAATGGAGCCAGCGAGGGCGTAGGCGACCACCAGGGGCGGCGAGGCCAGGAAGGCCTGCTTCGCGTAGGGGTGGATACGGCCATCGAAGTTACGGTTGCCCGAGAGCACGGCGGTGGCGTAGAGGTCCCGGTCGATGATTTCCTTCTGGATCACCGGATCCAGGGCGCCGGACATGCCATTGCAGGTGGTGCAGGCAAAGGCCACCACGCCGAAGCCTAGCTGCTCGAGCTCCGGGAGCAGAGCCGCTTCCGTAAGGTAAGTTTTCACCGTCTTCGATCCCGGGGCCAGAGACGTTTTCACCCAGGGCTTACGGGTGAGGCCGGCGCGATTGGCGTTCCGGGCCAACAGCCCCGCGGCGATCATGTTGCGGGGGTTCGAGGTGTTCGTGCAGCTGGTGATGGCCGCGATGATGACCGCGCCGTCGGGCATTTCCCCGTCTCGCTCTTCGTAAGGGGCGGCGATGCCCCGGCTCGCCAGCTCGCTCACGGGCAGGCGCGCATGGGGATTGGAAGGCCCGGCGAGGGTGCGGGTGACGGCGCTAAGGTCGAAGCGGAGCACCCGCTCGTACTCGATCTGGGCCAGATCATCAGCCCAGAAGCCGCAGTGCTTGGCGTAGGCCTCGACCAGGGCAATCTGCCCATCCTCGCGCCCCGTTAGGCGCAGGTAGGTGAGGGTTTGCTCGTCGATGGCGAACATGGCTGCCGTGGCGCCGTACTCCGGCGTCATGTTGGAAATGGTGGCGCGATCGCCAAGGCTGAGGGACCGAGCGCCCTCGCCATAGAACTCGAGGTAGGCCCCGACCACCCGCTCCTTGCGGAGGAATTCCGTGAGGGACAGGACCAGGTCCGTGCCCGTGACCCCCGGGGCCAGACGCCCCGTCAGCTCCACGCCGACCATATCCGGGGTGCGCATCATGGAGGCGCGCCCCAGCATCACGGATTCGGCCTCTAGGCCGCCGACGCCCACGGAAATGACGCCCAGGGCGTCCACCATGGGGGTGTGGCTGTCCGTGCCTACGCAGGTATCGGGGAAGGCGACGCCGTCCCGGGCCTGCACCACGGGGGACATTTTCTCTAGGTTGATCTGGTGCATGATGCCGTTCCCCGGGGGGATCACATCGACGTTATCGAAGGCGTCCTTGCACCAGTTGATGAAGTGGAAGCGGTCCGCGTTGCGTCGCTCTTCCACTGCGCGATTCTTCTCAAAGGCCCCCTCTTCGAAGCCGGGGTGCTCCACGGCCAGGGAGTGGTCGACGATGAGCTGCGTGGGCACCACGGGATTCACCGCGGCGGGATCCCCGCCGCGCTCCGCGATGGCGTCCCGAAGCCCAGCCAGATCCACCAGCGCCGTCTGCCCCAGGATGTCGTGGCACACCACTCGCGCCGGGTACCAGGGGAAGTCGAGATCGCGCTTCCGCTCAATCAGCTGCAGGAGGCTAGCGTCGAGGGTTTCCGGATCGCACCGGCGCACCAGCTGCTCCGCGAGCACCCGTGCCGTGTAGGGCAGGGTGGCGTAGGCGCCGGGTTTGAGCGCCTCTCGTAGAAATCGAGATCAAAGCCGGGGAGGGGAGCGCGGTAACGGTCATTCATGGGAGCGGAAATCTGCCGTGGCCTTTGGGAGCGCGGAGTTTAGCACCCCGCCCCCACCCCCCGCAGCGGTGATGCGAGGGACCGCTGCGCTCTGCTAGGCTCGAGACAGGGGGCGCAAGGGGTGCGCCGTCCATGCCGCACCAAAGGGGGAGGATGCTGTGGCCATCGATTTTGAGATTCCGGCGGAAGCCAAGGTTTTACGGGAGCGCGTGCGCCAGTGGGTGCAGGACGAGTGCATTCCCGCGGAAAAGCGCCTGCTTGACGGCGACGATTACAAAACCGTGCTCGGGGAGCTGCGCACGAAGGCCCGGGGGCAAGGGCTCTGGTGCCCCTTCATTCCCGAGGAATACGGCGGCATGGGGCTTGGGCCGCTCGCCAACGCCCTCGTGCAGATGGAGCTTGGGCAAAGCTATCTTGGCGCGCTGTCCATGAATACGCAGGGCCCCGACGACGCCACCATGATGACGCTCCTGGAGCACGGCACGCCCTATCAGAAGGAAAAGTTCTTAAAGCCGCTTTTGAATGGCGAGAAGCGCATTTGCTACTCCATGACGGAAAAGGCCGCCGGCGCCGATGCCACGGGTATGCAAACCCGGGCCGAAAAGAAAGACAACGACACCTACGTGCTGAACGGGGAAAAGTGGTTCTCCTCCGCGGCCAGCGTGGCCGATATCGCCGTGGTGATGGCGAAGACGGACCCGGACGCGCCCCGGCACCAGCAGTTCTCCACCTTTATCGTGGAACTGCCTAACCCCGGCTACAACATCAAGCGGGATATTCCCACCATGGCCCTGGAAGGCCCCCTGTCCCACATCCTGGGCGGTGGCCACGCCGAAGTGGAAATTAAGGACCTCGAAGTGCCCGCGGAGAACCTCCTTGGCGGCGAGGGGAACGGTTTCAACATGGGCCAGCATCGCCTCGCCTACGGTCGTCTTCGCCACGGCATGCACAACGTCGCCATGGCCCAGCGCGCGCTGGATATGGCCACGGCGCACGTCACCCAGCGGAGCACCTTCGGTAAGGGACTCGACGAGCGCCAAGCCGTGCAGTTCATGCTGGCGGAGTGCGCCAGTGAGCTGTATATCGCCCGCCTCATGCTGCTGCACATCGCCTACAAAGCCGAAAATAAGATGGATATTCGGCAGGAAAACGGCATCGCCAAGGTGTTCTTGGCCAATATGGTGCACAAGGTGGTGGATACGGCCATCCAGCTCCACGGCGCCCTCGGTTATTCCCGCGATACCCCCTTGGCCGCTTGGTACACGCACATCCGTTCCCAGCGCCTGGTGGATGGGCCGGACGAGGTGCACAAGTGGACCACGGGCCGGAACGTGATCAAGGCCTTCAAAGCCACGGGCACCACGGCTGGGGCCTGCGGCGGCGACATGCTCTAGGGGAGGCGCACCATGGCACGTTTACAAGGGCGCGTAGCGCTCGTCACGGGCGGGGCCTCCGGCATCGGGCGCGCCTGCGCCGAGCGCCTTGCGGAAGAAGGGGCGGCGGTGGCCGTTACCGATATCCAGGAAGCCTTGGGCCGGGAAGTGGTCGCGGGGATCGAAGCGGCCGGGGGTAAGGCCGCTTTCTATGCCCACGATGTGACGTCCGAGTCGGCCTGGGAAGCGGTGGTTGCCGCGGCCCAGGCAGACCTGGGGGGACTGTCGATTTTGGTGAATAACGCGGGCATCGGCATCGGCGGAAGCATCGTCGATATGACCCTCGAGGACTGGCAGCGCCAGCAAGCCATCAATCTCGATGGCGTCTTCCTTGGGGTGAAGCATGGCATTCGCGCCATGCGTGAGGCCGGCGGCGGCGCCATCATCAATCTCTCCTCCGTCGCGGGCCTGAAGGGCGCAGCGAACCTTGCTGCTTACAACGCCACCAAGGGTGGCGTCCGCCTGTTCACCAAGGGCGTAGCCCTGGAGTGCGCGCGCTCGGGGTGGAATATCCGCGTGAACTCCGTGCACCCCGGCATTATTGATACGCCAATCTGGACCAAGATTGATGCGGTGCCCCTCGCCGAGGGGGCGAACGCCGTGGATATCGATACCATGGCCGCCGTCGCTGTGCCCCTGGGGCGCACGGGCACGGCCCGGCAGATTGCCGATGGGGTCGTGTTTTTGGCGAGCGATGAAGCCAGCTACATCACCGGTACGGAGCTGGTGATTGATGGTGGGATGACCGCCTAAAACGCTACTGCGGTAGGGGGCGGAGGGGGGCGCTGGTAAGCGCTTGCTCCGGCGCCTCCCGCCGCAGAATTAAGGTCCGCACGCCGTCGCTATCGTAAAAGTTCACCCAGTTTTCTTGGCTTGGCCAAAGCGACAGAAGCGCTTCATGGCGGACCTGCGCAATGGCTTCCCCCTGGTTGCCCGGTAGGGTTTCGTAGATCCACAGCAGACTGCCGTCCACCTCTACCCCCACCAACACCTTGTCCATAGGCTGGCCCTCGGCGGTGCTGAGGCGAAAGGTTTCGTGAACGTAGCGGGCAAAGGCCCATTGGCGAGCCGTATCGCTGCGGAGGATCGTCTCGGCGCCGGTGACTTCCTGCGCCGCATGCTCGGCATCGTGGAGATAGAAGCGATGGGCAATCTCGACCTCATCGCTTCGAGGGTTGTAGCGCACGGTGGTGAGCGCAGCCTTCTGCTGGTGCGCGCCGAGGGGCGCGCAGGCCAGCAGCACCAGCAGGAGAAGCGCTTCGCCGCGCATAGCGCGCCTACTCCTCGGTCATGGGTACGGCGTCGTCCGCCACGCTCTCCGCACCCTCGGCCGGGGTGGCGTCGGGGGTATCGGTTTTCCGCTCGACGCGCAGATCGCTCATGAGGTTCCGCTCCTTGCGCTTATAGCGGTACATCTCGAGGCGAGAGGGGACGAACTGCCGCGGATAGTGGTTGTTCTCCACGTTGGCATCGGCCGTTTCCCAGTGGGGATCGACGACGATTTGGGCGATCTCTTT
>RGAU01000121.1 GCA_009919975.1 Gammaproteobacteria bacterium | reverse complement strand
GGGGCTCCGCCTGGCCAGCCAGGACCTGGCCCAGGGCAGCTCCGAAGGCCTGCCCCGGATAGCCTAGCCAGAGGATCGCGGGGACAGCCTCTTCCCAGGACGCAGTCTCCACGGCGCTGCCCGCATTCACCACCACCACGGTGCGGGGATTGCGATCGGCCACGGCGCGGATAAAGGCGCTCTGATCACCGGGGAGGGTGAAGTCTCGCCGATCTGCGCCCTCCGACTCCCACTGCGCATCAAGGCCCACCACCACCACCGCCAGCTCCGCGGCCTCCGCCAAAGCAAGGGCCTCGGCCCAAAGATCCCGCGGTTCCGGGGGATGGAGACCCAGGCGCACCCCAGCGAAGGGGATAGCACTGTCCCATCGATAGCGAACGCAAAGGTCCACGGACTGCCCCGCCTCGAGGAAGATTTCCCCAAAGGCCTCTTCGCTGCCATAGCTAAAGAACGCGTCCCCGGGGCGCCAATGGGTGTCGTTGTCCACCACGAGAGCGCCATCGACCTCAAGCACCGCGGGCCCAGCGCTGATGAGGGAGAAGCGGTGCATTCCCGTTTCCCAGGCGGTGAAGCGGCTTTCCAGGGTCACCCAGCTTTCCTGGGGCAGCTCCGGATCGGCGCCGAAGAGCATCAGCTCACTGCGCCGCAGGGACCGGGTTTTCACCGGCGCGCCCCTTGCCGAGGCCGCAAAAGCCAGCGACCAGGGGCCCCCTTCCGGCGCCGCACCGGTCAGGGCCTTTGCGGGCACCAGGGGCGCGTAGCGGGGCGTGCGCAGCCCCGGTGCCACGGTGATCTCTGCTTCCGGGAAGGCAGCGCGCAGCCCCGCCTCCGGGCTGCTCGCGCGATGGCCCTTCAGGGCACTCGACCCCCCGCCCTGGTATTGGGGCGTTTCCCCGTTAGGACCGAGCAACGCAATGGTTCTCGGGGCGCGGGCTCCCTCTCGAGGAAGGAAGCCCGCCTCGTTCTTCAAAAGCACCATGCCCGCGAGCGCAAGCCGTTCAGCCAGCGCATCGTGTTCCGCCCCACCCCCCGGCGCCTCCGGAGCTTCAGCATCGAGGGACTCCGCCGTGCGCTCGGCCAAGCGCTTCACGCGCTGAAGGCTAGCGTTCAGGTGCTGCTCTTTCACTGCGCCCTCCGCCAGCGCCTCCGCCAGCTTGGTCCCGCGCACCTTCGGCGGCCCCGGCATCTCGATATCAAGCCCCGCAAGCACGGGCCCCACGGTTTCATAGGTGCCCCCCCAGTCGGATACCACAACCCCATCGAAGCCCCAGCGCTCCCGCAGGATCTCCGTCAGCAGGCCACGATGAGCCGCACAGTAGGTTCCCCCAAGGCGGTGATAGGCGGCCATGATGGCCCAGGCCCCGCCCACCCGTACCGCGCGCTCGAAGGGATAGAGGTAGCACTCAGCCAGGGTTTGGGGATCGACCTCCACGGATACGCTGTGCCGCTCCGTTTCACAATCATTGGTCACGAAGTGCTTGGGGCAAGCGGCTACGCCTTCGCTCTGCACCCCGCGAACGAAGGCCTCGCCCAGGGCCGCGGTGAGCTCCGGATCCTCGCTGTAAGCCTCAAAGTTACGTCCCCCCAGGAGCGTGCGCTGCAGATTGATGGTGGGCCCGAGGAGAATCGACACGGCCTTGGCCCTCGCCTCTCGACCCAGGGCAGCCCCAAGGGCCTCAAGAAGGTCCGGATCCCAGGTCGAACCCAGCATGGAGCCGCAGGGAAAGCGCGTACCTCCCACGGCCCCATCGCCGCGGACGCCGTGGGGCCCATCGGACATCTTCAGGGCCCGAAAGCCTTTACTGTCGAGAGCCGGCGTACGCCACAGGCTGGCGCCAGATAGCAACGCGATTTTATCTTCGAGGCTGAGCCCCGCCAGATTGTGATCCCGATCCTCGGTCATAGCGCCCCCTTGTCCCGGATATGCTGCCACTCTACCCCAATCGCTGCGATCGTCCTTTTTTCTTCCACCTTGCGACGGCCCAGGGACTTGGAGCACGTAAACGAATCTCAACCACCAGGCTAGGCCGCTTGGGGAAACCATTTGTAAATGATAATCTTTCTTATCTAAATCAAGGATCAGTCCCCGGTGAAACGACCCTTGCGTACAGCGCTGTTTTGGCTCCACCTGACCTTTGGAGTCGCCGCTGGCCTCGCCATCTTTTCCCTGGCAGTAAGTGGTGCGCTGCTGGGTTTCGAACGGCAGCTCCTGGCCTCGGCGTCGGAGCTTCCCGTCTCCGCCAGCGAGCGCCCGCCCCTCGAGCAGGGCCTTTCTAAGTTGGTCGGCGCCCACGCCCCGTCAGAAACCCTACGCATCACCCTAGTCCGGGACGGCACCCAGCCCGCTACGGTGCAGGAAGGGCGCGGGCCCACGACCTTTGTGGATACGCGATCGGGGATGGCAATTGAGGATCCGGCACCAAGGATGCGGGGGGCCCTTGCGTCCCTGCGGGCCTATCATCGCTGGCTCACCCTTTCAGGAGTGGAGCGAGACCAAGCTCGGGCAATCCTCGGCGCGGCAAACCTCGTCTTCCTGGGGCTCATTTTAACCGGCTCCATCCTTTGGTGGCCCCGGTTGCTACGCTGGCCCTGGCTTCGCCAGCAGCTCACCTGGCGGCCGGCGCCCCCCACGGCAAAGGCTCGGGACCTCCGCCTTCACCCTTATCGGCGCCTGGGCCTTCCTCCCTTTGCTGATCATTTGCGCTTCCGGAACGGTGTTTTACTACCGCTGGGCCAACAATGCAGTCTATACCTTGGCAGGAGAGCCGCCCCCCGTTCGCGCCCCAGTCCCTGCCCGTTCCGATGCCGCCCTAACCCCAGCGGCTTTCTCAGAACGCTTTGCTGCCCTGCCCCTGGAGGCCCTCATCGAGGCTGCGGTGCCGGGCTGGACCCAGCTCACCGTGACCCTAGGGGGCGAGGCGAGCGAACCTCTCCGCATTTCCCTGGACGAAAGCCCCGGGGGCCAGCCCCAGGCGGTGACTACGGTAACGGTCTTTGAAGACGGAACGGTAGAAACGGCGACCTTCGACGCGCTGAGCACAGGGCAGCGCGCGCGCCGTCTTCTACGTTTTCTTCACACGGGGGAAGCCCTAGGGATCGGCGGACAGATCATTGCCACCATGGCTTCAATCGGCGCAGCCGTAATGGTCTGGACGGGCCTTGCACTGAGTACGCGACGGCTCATCCTTACGCCCTGGCGACGACGCCGGCAGGGCGTAAGGAACGAGAGGTAGGATGCATCAGGCGATGGTTTGCGTACCCAGGCGCGCCACGGCAGCGGCGTACTCGCGACGCAGCCGCGCCACCACCTCCGCCGCAGGGACCACGCCCTTCACCGAGCCAATGCCCTGACCGCAGCCCCAGATATCCCGCCAGGCCTTAGATTTGCTGCTGCCTCCGGAGCCGAAGCTCATGGCTGAAGGATCGCTTTCCGGCAGGTTGTCCGGGTCGAGGCCCGAGGCAATGATCGAGGGCTTCAGGTAGTTCCCGTGCACCCCAGTAAAGAGGTTGGTGTAGACGATATCGCTGGAGGCGTAATCCACCAGCATCTGCTTGTAGGCCGGGTCGGCGTCCGCTTCTTCCGTCGCAATGAACGCAGACCCGATATAGGCGAGGTCCGCCCCCATAGCCTGGGCCGCAAGCACCGCATCCCCCGTGGCGATGGAACCAGAGAGCAGCAAGGGTCCGTCAAACCACTCCCGAATCTCGGAGATCAGCGCGAAGGGCGAGGTGGACCCAGCGTGACCGCCAGCGCCCGCGGCCACGGCGATCAGACCATCTGCACCCTTTTCAACGGCCTTTTTCGCAAAGCGATTGTTGATGATGTCGTGGAGCACGATCCCGCCATAGCTGTGAATAGCCTCATTCACCTCGGGGTTAGCTCCGAGCGAGGTAATGATAAGAGGTACTTCGTGCTTCACGCAGAGGGCGAGGTCTTCCATGAGACGATCGTTCGACTTGTGAACGATCAGATTCACCGCAAAGGGCGCCGAGGGCTGCTCCGGATGAGCGGCATCATGCTCCGCCAGCGCGGCCTTAATCTCCGTCAGCCACTGGTCGAACATTTCCAGAGGGCGCGCGTTAAGGGACGGAAAGGACCCCACAATGCCGGCCTTGCACTGGGCAATGATCAGCTTGGGATTCGAAATAATGAACAGGGGCGATGCCACGGCGGGCAGGGAAAGGCGCCCTTGCAGAACGGGGGGTAAGCTCATAAAAAAACACTCCCTAGCGGTAAACAGTTAGGACCCATCCCCTTCGTCCTGGAGACGAACGGGACCAAAATCATCGGGGTAGCGGCCCTGCCGCCCCGCGTAGAAAGCCCTCACCTGATCCATGAACGCCGAGGGCGACGCCGAGGCATCTAGCAGCGGACCAAAGGTGCCTGCTTTCCTGGTGTAGTCAAGGACCGTGAGCTGGACCGGCACCGCCGCCTCCCGGGCAATCCAGTAAAACCCGGACTTCCAGTAAGCCGTCCGGCTCCGCGTACCCTCCGGGGGGATCACGAGATAAAGCCTATCGAGGGCACCGAAAAGAGCAGCGGTGGCGCTAACGCGCTGCTCCGGTCGGTGGCGCACCACGGGCACGCCGCCGAGGGCGCGAAGGACCCAACCAAGGGGTGGCCAGAACAGGCTGTGCTTGGCGAGCCAGGAAATCTTTAACCCCTTGGACCAGGCCATGAGAAGCAGGTACAAAAGATCCCAGTTGGAGGTATGGGGCGCCGCGACCACCACACAGCGAGTCACCGAGGGCACCGCCCCCTCCACGGTCCACCCCAGACGCCGCAGCAGAAATCCCGCCAACCTTTTCAGCATTCCCATGCCCCTCCCAGCGCCCGCCGGCCCTGAGCATAGAGAAGTCCGAGCCGTTCTGGCAGGCTCTCTTCCGGATTTTTACGGAGAGACCCCATGGCTTCACGCTTGCTTGCTTCGCTTTTGCTGGCGGCTTCGGCCGCGCCGACCCTTGCCGCCGTCGATTTCAATCGCGACGCCTACGCCTGGCGGGAGAGCGCCTTGTGCTACGCCGTGACCGGCGAGGCCTACTGGTGGACTCGGGGGCGGACCCTGCGCAATCACCTAGAGGAGCTGGATCGGGAGACCGCCGGGAAAGCGACCCCCGCCGCCGAGGCGGCGGTGCAAGGGGAGCTGGATAGCCTGAGCACCCAGGCCTATAGCGCGCTTAAAGCCCAGTGCGCGGCCCGCCGGGCCGTGCTGGGGGACAGCGCACACTAGGGAGGGCACCCCGCTAGGGCGCCCGCGCCTCCACCCGATGACAGGCCGCCCCAAGCACTAAGCCCTCCGCAGTGAAGTGGGGGGCCAGGGCCTCCCGGGCCGCAGCGAGCGCCGCCTCCCGCGCCGTATCCTCAAGTTCCCGGAGCACCCGCGCGAGGGGCCCCACCTGGCTCTGAAGCGCCAAGGCCTCCTCCATGGTATTCGCCAGATGCAGGGACCGCTCCACCGGGGTCAGGGAGATCGATTCCCAGCCCGCCGCCTCCAGCAATTCCGTCACGTAAGCCGGATCGGCAAAGGCAAAGGGCCCCGGCGATCGCGGGTCCGGTGCCCCCCCCGCGGGCGGGGGTAGGAAGGGCGCTACGGCCTGTCCCACCACGCTCATCCAGGGATTTCGCTTCGGCGCCTGCCAGACCAGCAGGGTCATGCGACCACCCGGTGCGAGGGCGCCGCGGAGATGGGTGTAGGCCGCTACGGGGTCCCCGAAGAACATGCCCCCGAAGCGGGAAATTAGATGGTCGAAGGGGGACGGAAATTGGGCCTTTGTTGCATCCTCACAAACAAAGCGAAGGGCCAGCGCCGGCGCCGCCTTTGCGCGCTGCTCGGCGAGGGCAATCATCGGGGCAGAGAAGTCGAGGCCCACCACGTCTGCCCCGCTTTCCGCCGCCGCCAGGCTACTGGCACCACAGCCACAGCCAAGGTCCAGCACGCGCCTCCCGGGCCCAAGCGCCGCCCCAGCCAGCAGCGCTTCCAGCAAGGGCGCCAGCATATGATCGAGCTGGGCCTGGGCGCGCACCCAGGTCTCGCCCCCAGCGCCATTCCAAAAGGCCCGTTCCTTTTCGTTATCCACGACGGTCATTGCCCTTCCTCCGCATGCTGAAGCAGGAAAGTGCGGAGGGCCGTCACCGCCGCCTCCCGCTCCCCTTCCCCCTTCCAGGCCTCAACCAGCTCTGCCCGGGGCGCCAGTTCGGCGATGCGGCGGCTGGTGCTTTCCGGGTGAAAGAGATCATTACCGAGCATGATCTGGAGGGGCACCGGACAGCGGCGCACGTCCTCCTCGGCAACGGCGAATAAAAAGTCCGTGGAGAACATGCGGTCCCGCAGCCCCGCGAGGGTCTCGGGAGACAAATCGGGGCGCTCCGACAGAAGCGCCTCCGCCCAGCTATCGACCATGCCGAGGAAAGCATCGAGGTTGTTGTCTAGGCCAATGGGCTGCAGAAGCACGCCTGCATAAAAGCGCTCGGGCTGGGCCCGCAGCAAATTCATCACGTAGGGTCCGCCAATGCACATGCCAAGGGCCGCGCAGCGTTCGATGCCGAGGTGATCGAGGAGCGCCAGCTGGTCCTCAAGAAAGCTGCCCCAGCCGTCACCCTCCCGCACGGGCCCGCGCGAGGCGCCCGCGTTGCGCTGATCCATGGATATCACCGTGAAGCAATCGCTCAGCACGGAAAGGGGATTAAAGGGCGCATTGTCCCAGAGCGCCGTTGCCGAACGCATGCCCCCTGGCGCTAGCGCCAGCACCGCGGGCCCCGAGCCCTGAACCTCATACACCAGGGTGCTGCCTTCGTGCTCAAAGCTTGCCATCTGCTTTTCCCCGTCTCTTGAGTGGCTTTTATCGCTGCTGGCGCCCCGCCCCCCGGAACCGGTAGGCTGGACCCTTACCGCCTAGGGCACGCGGGCGCAGCCTCCCCGAAAAGGATTTGCCATGACCGATCACTCCGGTGCCTCCCGGCGCCCCGGGTCCCTTGCGACCATCGAGATCGCCAAAGACTACCTCAATTTCTCCGCCGGACACTTCACCATCTTTTCGGCCTCGGAGCGGGAAAACCTTCACGGACATAACTGGCGCGTAGGCTGCGAAATTGAGACGCCGATCGGCAATGACGGGCTCTGCTTTGACTATGGCCTCGCAAAGAAAGCCCTGATGGCCTTGTGCGAGCAGCTCGACGAAAAGGTGCTTCTGCCCACCCAGTCCCCCCATCTACGCATCGAAGAAGGGACCCCCTACCTGGTCGCACACTACGGCGCGGAAGCCATTCCCTTCCTGCCCCGGGACGTGCTGCTACTGCCTCTCGCCAATATCACCGTGGAGGCCCTGGCGGGGTGGTTCGTGGAAGCGCT